>NZ_JBHVDD010000013.1:52695-135348 GCF_042802995.1 Streptomyces sp. NPDC057438 | reverse complement strand
CAGACCGGCCCGCAACAGGGAGGACTTGCCGCTGCCGGACGCCCCGAACACCACGGCGAACCGGGATCCGCACACGAGCTCGCTCAGCTCGTCGATCAGTCGGTCCCGGCCGAAGAACAGCTCACGGTCGTCCGGCTCGAACCGCGCGAGGCCACGGTAGGGCGGTGCGGCGTCGGCGTCCTCCTGCCTCTCCTCCCCGGTCAGCGCCTCGGCCTCCGCCCAGCGTGTCTCCCATGCGTCGGGATCGGCACCGCAAGCCTGGACATACGCCCGCAGTACCGGCAACGACGGCAGTCGCTCGCCGCTCGCGGCCTTCGCCAGGGTCGTCACCGAGAAGCCGGCCTTCTTCGCCATGGTCCGGTAGGAGACGCCACCCGCCGAGCGGCGCAGCTCCCGAAGATCATGGGCGAGTCGCTGCACGGGACCGGCCGCCGGGTCGACCGGTAGTTCGGGGCGCCCCATGGCGAAGCCTCTTTCGCATACAAGAAGAACATGCTGATCAGCAGCACAAGGTACTTTTCGTCCTCCTCGGGCGAGAACCCTTTCCGACTGTGATGTTCGCCGGAGAAGTTGTTCTACCAGCGGTGCTGAGTTTGTTCTCCCTGATGAGAGGAGGGATGGCTGACAACTCCCGGGTTGCCGGGCTCGGTCCCGCCTTGGCGCTCTCATTGCCGAGCGAACACCTGACAACCAGGAGAAAGAGAAACAGAACCATGGCCCCATCACACGTCGTCACGACGGACCCCGTACGGAGCTCTCGTCACCGAAAGCAAACGATCCCGACGGCAGTGACCTCTCGATGACGGCCGAATCGTCGCTGGTCGCCGGGGGCCCGGAGATGAGCGGCAGCGGCCGGTAAAGGGGCGAGCCGGCTCAGCGCCTCAGGCACATCGGGGGCGATCAGGGCTGACGGCCTTTTCCACTCGTGGTGTTTGGCCCGGTGCTTGTTCCTCGAGCCGGGAGGCCGTCCAGGGCATGACCGTGTGGGTTTCGCTGCGGCCGCCGCCTCGCTCAGGCGCTGCGGATCACGCGTCGGATCCGGGCGTGTTCGCTCCGCGCCCGCGACGGCGGAGCAGAAGCAGACCCCCGAGGAGGGCCGAGGCTCCGGCGGCGGACCAGGCCAGGACGCCGTCCGCGCCGGTGGCGGCCAGATCCGCGGTGTCGGTGGAGCCGCCCTGCGGGCGTGTCCCGCCGCCTGCCGCGCTGCCCGAGGCCTTGTCCGCCGTCTTGGTTTCGCGTGCGGCGCCCGGCGCGGAGGCGCCCACGTCCTGCGGGTCCCGGGTGTAGGTCAGCGTGCCGTAGCCGAGGTGGTCGTAGCTCCAGCCGGCCCCGCCGCGGAGCCCGCCGCCGTCCTCGGGCGTGAGCTTGTCCTTGTAGGCCGTGATGTTCGGTACGTCCAGCCCGCGGCGCACCGCGTAGTGGTTGTGGAGCAGGGCCCAGACAGGGCGGGTGCTTCCCCTGCCCTGCTCGCTGATCTCCGGTTCGGTGTGCAGGGCTCCGGCTTGGCCCGCCACGCGCCGGCCCATGCGGCGTGAGGACGAGGTGTACGGCACGTCCTTGCCGAGGTTGTAGCGGGCGACGTACTCGGCGCCCTTCATGAACCGGTTGTCGTCGTACCCGTACAGATCCTCGCCCAGGTTCCAGGCCATCTCGCAGAGCGCGCCCATCCAGCCGACACCGGCCATGGTGTGCTCCTGGTCCCGGCCGCTCTCCTCCCACTGCCCGAGGACGACGCCGTCCGCCTGCTCGTGCAGGACGGGGACGGCCCGTTTGACACAGCCGTTGCCGTCGCCGTTCTTGAAGTACTCCACCGCCCGGTCGATCTTGGCCTGGTCCTCGGTGAGCCCGCCGATGGCGATGATGGACGCCAGGGTGCACAGTTCCCAGTTGGCCCGGTAATTGCTGGGGACGGCGTCGTTGTGATTGACCAGGAAGGAGTCGTTCATCGGGTAGAAGATGTCGACCAGCATGGACTGGAACCGGCCGAGGTCGAATCCGTCGTAGTCGCGCATGATCTCGCCGGCGTTGGCCAACTGATACCCCTGGATGCCCGCCATCAGGTACCGGTCGGCGTTCCCGCCGAGCTCCTTGAGGGTGGCCGACCAGGCATTGAGGATGTCCCGCGCCTTGTCCCCGTGCCGGGCGTCCCCGGTGATCTTCCAGCGCAGGGCGTTCTGGTAGGCCGCGGCGGTGTCCCGGAAGAGCAGGTGGACGTTCGCGTCCTCGCCACCGCGGATGACGGTCGCGACGGGCCGTGGCAGGTAGTCGGTCGCCGAGTCCCGGCTGCTCAGCAGCCGCTTCCAGCCGTCCGTCCAGGGCTGCGCACCCGCCTTGACCTTCTCGGCCATCCGGTCGAAGTCGGCCTGCGTGTGCAGCAGCGCCGGGTGGGCGAACCCGCCCTTCGGTGCCGTCGGCACGGCTGACGCGGTCCCCGCGGCCGCCCCGATCGCACCGGCGCCGGCACCGGCTGCGCCGGCTAGCTTCAGCATCCCGCGACGGCTGAGCGAACGGTCTGTGGTGGCCTGCACCATCGAGGGGTCTCCTGGTTCTTCTCCGGTCCTGTACCAAGGAGACGCACGCCGCACCGATGCATAACAAAAACTGTCCGGCGGCCCGGTGGGCGAGCAGTGTCGTGTGTGCGGGCGCGGTTCGCCGCGCCCTGCGGACGGCGACTCGCCCCATACAAGGGGCATGGGGCCGTATCGGAGGAATCCGATACGGCCCCATGATCATTTACGGCGAACGCGCGGGGCCCGCAGGCCCAGGGCACCTACTGGGCGCCGCCGTCCTTGCGCACCAGCCGGTCGTGAGCCTCTTCGAGCCTGTCCGTGATCTGCTCGACGCCGATGGCGTCAAGGCCCTTCTGCCGTCCCGCCACGGCAGCCTTCGCCGCCGACGACGCGGAGGCGAACAGGGTCCAGGAGTCGGCCGTGTAGTCCGCCCGCTCCGGACGTCCGATCTTCTCCAGGGCGCCCCGGATCGGTGTCGTGTCCACCGTGCTGTCCACGTCCCCGGAGATGGCGTTGAACGCGTCGAGAACGATCTTTCCGGACTTGAGGACGAACCTCGCCGTGTGCGGGCCGTCGGGCAGACCGCGGAGCGCGTACGTCGCGAGTCGCTTGTCGGTCGTGGCCGTCTTCGCGTCCCGTGCGATCAGCCTTCCGTCGACGTAGACGTCGAGGACGGCGGTACCGTCGTTGCCGCCGATGACGTCGATGCCCGTGCCGGTGAACGGGACGGTGAACGACGCGCCGGCGGTCGTGCCGGTCGACGTCGACCGGTACCAGTCCATCGCGTCGCCGAGGGAGGCTTTCCGGCTCCACGTGCCGTCGTAGGTGACCGAGCTGTCCATGTTGTCGAGCTGTGCGCGGGCGTAGGGCGTGTACCCGTCGATCTTCTCGACCTTCAGATTGTCGAACGCCGTCCTGTGGAAGTCGCTTCCGAGCTTGACGCGTCCTTCGGTCTGCGGAGTCGGGTCCTGGTACGTGGAGACGGCCTTGCCGTCGATGTACGTCGTGATCGTCGCGCCCTTCGCCTCGATGGCGAGGCGGTAGTCGTCGGACGCGGGGACCGTTCCCGACGTGACGGCCCTGCCGTATTCGTAGAACGTCCAGGCGCCGGTCGGTGCGATGCGCACGTTGTAGGCGGCGTCGCTGATCGCCATGCCCTTCTGCTGACGGACGCCCAGGGCGGCGAGTCCGCCGTCCGGGTCCGGGAACGCGACGTCGACCGAGGCCCGGTAGTTCTCCCAGCGGAAGTCGCCGACCGTCGTGTTCGGGGTGTGGCGGTTCCAGGCGCCGGTGTCCTTCATGGACTGGTCCATGTACTGGTACAGGACGTTGTCGCCGCTCGCGTCCTCACCGACCTCCCAGGCGCCGGTCTGGTCGACCATGTAGCGAGGCTGGTTGCCGCGCGACCTCAGGTAGGGCTGGGACGTCTTGTGCGCACCGTTGCCCGTGCCGACCCGGACCCTGCCCTCCTCCTCGTACCCGAAGTCGTCGGCGTACAGGACGTTGTCGCGGGTGTTGTGCTTCTTGCCGGTCGCGTCGGTGTCCAGCACCGTGCGGTCCCGGGACTCGGGCAGGCGTTGCTTCGTCGCCTTGTCGTGGCTCTTGTCGAGCGTCGTCAAGGTCACGATCGACCTCGGCTTGACCGTGTAGGTGTAGTACCCGGCGCCGCCGGGCCGGATCTCGTCGACGAGGTGCTTGAAGTTCGCGTCGTAGGGCCGGCCCGCGTCCGGTCCGCGGGTTTCCCAGATCTCCATGGTCGGGTCGGAACCGAGTCGCATGTTCTCGGCTTTGATCCGGTAGGACTTGGGCTGGTCGCTGTCGTTGACGACGATCGTGGAGAAGTCCTTCTTACGGGGATCCGCGAGCGTCATGTAACTCGGGGCCCCGTTCGAGCCGTCGACGTTCTCGGTACCGCTCACCCCGCTGTAACTGGCCTCCGGCACGGTGCGCCAGATGCCCGCCGTGTTCGTGTCGTTCTCCCAGCCGGTCTTCGCGAACTGGGTGAAGTGCTGCATCACGTAGATGGCCGCGTCGTAGTGGAGGTGGCCCGACCACGGGTCACGCGCGCTGACGAGTTCCTTGTGGCTGTACTGCGCGCCTTCGTAGAAGGAGCCGATCGCCGGCTGGAAGATGTAGTGCGTCCGCTTCGAGTTGGCGTAGCTCTTGACGGAGCGGTTCGCGAGATCGAGGGCGCTCTGGACGCCGCCGATACCGGTGCTCGTTCCGTTCGGCCCCTCGGTGTTGTTGACGCGGTAGTCGGTGTAGCCGAAGGAGCCGACTCCCTCGCTGTACCAGACTTCCTTGTCCTCGTTGTATTTGTTCTCACCGGTCGCCAGCCTGGTGTACGGCAGATTGGTGTCGCTGCCGGCGGGCCCGTCGCGCCGGTCATCGGTGTTGTAGTGGTAGCCGACCGCGTCGACCATGCCGAAGAGTTCCGCGTCGCTGAGCATCGAGGGCCCGATATTGTGGGTGGTGTTCTCGTCGGCGGCGATGATCTTTATGTCGTGGTAGGCCTTCTCGGCCTGCTCCCGCTTTTTCGCCGGGATGCCGTAGCGGGGGTCGGCGAAGTCCGTGTCGGCCAGAATCGCCTTCTTGTACCACTTGATGAAGGCCTCGTCCGGATCATGCGTCTCGTTCGTGTCCGGGTTCACGTAGTCGACCATGTACCCGTATTTCTCGTACGCGTCGAGAATCGTCTCCTTGTACCACTTGTACATCTCGTCGGAGCCGGTGCCCTTGTTCCATTCGTTCTGAACCCATCGGGGCATGACCCAACGGAGAATCGAGACCTTGAGCTTCGGGTTGACCGTCTTGGCGTCCGCTGCCAGTTGGAAGCCTGGGGAGCGCGCCGCGTCGGCGAGTTCGTCCGCTGTGCGCATGGTCGCCGGGTCGGAACCGGTCGACGTGTTCGTGTCCGAACCCATCTCGACCTTGACATGGTTGATCAGGGGGTTTTTCCCACCGAACAGCACGCGGATGAGCTGCCAGTATCGGCCGGGGTGCTCCGCCTTGTAGTCCATCAGCAGGTTGCTCGTGCTGTTGCAGCTGAGCACGCCGAGGCCCTTGTAGGTCAAACCGTTCACGTTGCCGGCGTGAACGTCGTCCCCGTTGACCACGACCTCCACGGGATCGTCCGCGGTGTGGGCGGCGGGGGCGGTGATCACTCCGGCCGCGAGTGCCATGGTGGTTGCCGCGGCAAGCGACATCCAGCCGAGTCTTCGCTGTGGGCCCATTCCGCTTCGACTCCTTGTTCTCGGAGGGAGTACCGACGCCAGAAGTTCGAGATACCGAAAGGCGTCCGCAATTCCGGAAGAACCGTAGATGGTAAGCGATTTCTACGTCAATCCCTGTGTACGTCATGCCAATTGAGGTCCTCTTGACGTCCTCACCGGCTGGAAAACGCTTGGATGCCGAGGTGGCCGTCGTGGGGACTGCCGCACTCAGGGGGAGTGGGGCGAAAACTCCTGAATCGTGCAAGGGGTAAAAGGTCCAGCCGGGAGGGGGGCTCGGTGCTCCTCGCACTTCGTCACTGCGGACGGGAGTTGGCCCGGCCGCTGATTCAGTCTCTTCGCGTTCGCGGCGGTGCGGGATGATCAGGCCGGTGCCCCGGTGGTGTCCGCTGGAGGCTCATGGTCTCTGGACAATAAAGATCCCCGAGTCCATGACCGGCAGCGAACGCGGACAGGAACATGGCCCGCTCGAGCTGCCGGTTGCCGCCTCCGGGCGCGTGTTCGCCGTGGATCGAAGTCCCCGAAGACTTCGTCGTCGGAGCGAGGCCGGCGTAGGAGGCCAGGTGGGCGGCGGTGGGGAAGCTGGTGCCGTCGCCGACGGTGACCAGCAGGACTGCGGCGGCCCTGACCGCGACCCCCGGCATCGAGGTCAGGACCTTGGAAAGAGGGTGGTCCTCCAGCAGGGCTTTGATCTGGGTTTCCAGGGCCCGGCGCTGTTCCTGGACGGCCGCGAGGGAGCGGGCCAGGGACGGGATCACGACGTCGAGGGTGCCGGTCCCAGGGACGACGACGCTCTGTTCGTCGAGCGCGTCGAAGACCTCGTCGATCAGCCGCTGGGCCGCGGTGGGCGGAAGCGAGTGTGAGCGGGCTCTGCGCTTGCTCGGCTGGTTCGGATGCCCAAGTCGGGCGTGCTTGCGAGTGCACAGCCTGCCGGTGTCGGAATCGCCGATCAGACACAACAGCGCCTTCCTGACCCCTGCCGGACAGGATCTCGACGCCAGCCCGACCGGCAGTACCAAGGTGACGCGAGCAAGGTTGATGTGAATGGTCTGCTGCACACGGCACCTCGTCGCGCCTTTGACGCTCATCCCCTCGACGTCGCGAACCGGCCGCCGCAAGTTCCTATCAAGCCGTAGGGAAATCCCCACAGTTCACGGCAGTCGACCTGTGAGTGTGAACTCTCAACTAGCGTCTCCGGACACTGCGCTCCAACCGCCTCCCCACCCCCCATTTCGACGGAGACCACTCCAGGTCCGCTGTGACGAACGCATCCGGATCTGGTTCGCCGTGGTTGCCGCGGAGTACCAACTCATCGCCCCCGAGGCTCCGTTGCCCTGTTTCGCGCTCTTGCTCGGCAGTGCGGAGGCGAGCCAGTACGCAGAGGTCGCCACTCGACCTCACATTCACCACCGGATGAGAGGGACATACACAGCATGCGATCGATCAACCGACTGACAACATCAGTCGTCGGAGCGGCCGTGCTCCTGGGCTGCGTCACGGGACCGGCCGTGTCACAGGCGAAGCAGGACGGCACACGGGTGCTGGTGTTCTCCAAGACGGCCGGCTTCCACCACGGCTCGATCTCCGCCGGTATCGCGGCGGTGAAACAGCTCGGCGAGACGGGCGGCTTCACGGTCGACGCGACGGAGGACGCCGGAGCCTTCACGGCCGACAACCTCGGGCGCTACGACGCGGTCGTGTTCCTGTCGACGACCGGTGACGTCCTGAGCGCCGCCCAGGAGACGGCCTTCGAGGGCTACATCCGCAGTGGCCGGGGCTACGTCGGCGTCCACGCGGCCGCCGACACCGAGTACGACTGGGCGTTCTACGGCGGGCTCGTCGGTGCCTACTTCGAGTCGCATCCTTGGTGGCCGATGCGTGCCACGGTGCACGTCGAGGACCGCGCCCACCCGGCGACCGCCAACCTGCCCACCACCTGGAACCGCACCGACGAGTGGTACAACTTCCGCTCGAATCCCCGGGAACGGGTCCGCGTCCTGGCCTCCCTCGACGAGTCCTCGTACTGGGGCGGCACCATGAAAGGCGACCATCCGATCGCCTGGTGCCAGAACTACCAGGGCGGCCGCTCCTTCTACACCGGCGTCGGCCACAGCAAGGAGTCCTTCGCCGAACCCGCGGTCCGTCAGCACCTGTTGGGCGGAATCCAGTGGGCCACCGGCGCCGTCGAGGCGGACTGCCGGCCGAAGAACGGCTAGCGGCCGCTCTTCGACGGCACGGCCGCGTCGCTGTCGGCATGGCGGCAAGCGGCACCGGGCGCCTTCGAGCTGAGCGACGACGGAACACCGCCGACGCCGGCGGCCTCGGGACGCTCTGGCATGCCGGGTCGGAGTTCACGTCGTACTCGCTCCAGCTCGACTGGAAGACGGCCAGTGCCTCCGGCGATGACGACTCCGATGTGTTCGTGGGCTTCCCACCTCGGACGACCCGTGGTGGGCCGTGGTGGGCCGTGGACAACGGCTACGAGATCCAGCTCGACGCGACCGACGCCCCGGACCGCACCACCATGGCCGTGTACGGCTTCCAGTCCGCCGACATCAGGAAGCGCGACCGTGCGACGAACCCGCCGGGGGAGTGGAACACGTACGAGATTCGCGTGCAGGGCGAGCGCCTGCGTGTCTGGCTCAACGGCGTGAAGATCAACGATTTCACCCACACCGATCCGGCTCGGAGCCTCAAGGACGGGCACATCGGCATCCAGAACCACGGAGCCGACGACGAGGTGTCCTTCCGCGACATCCAGATCAAGGAACTGCCCGCGAAGTCCTCCGGGTCCTCTGGATCCGGGACTTCGCAGGGCGACCGAGCGGCGGCGGGCGGGGGACGCCGGACTCCCGCCCGCCGTCTTCCGGACTTCTGTCCTTGACGAGGAGGCTGCACATGGCCGTGGTTGTCCGCTCTTACGGGCACGACGTGGGCACGGCCGCCACCAGGCCGAGTCACACGTGCGCGCGACGCTTCGCACTGGCGGGTTGGCACTGCCTCCCGGGCCGATCTGGAGTGTTGGTCGCGACTGCACAGGCCGAGATGAGTACGACGAGATCGCGGAGATGTTCACAGATCTCTACCCCGACGTGTCGGTGCCGAAGAACGCGGGGCGCTGGATCGGCGCGGTGCAACACCGTATGGCCCGGGCAGGGGAGCATCGCAGCGCCTCAGCGGTGGTTCTCCTCATCGCCGCCACTGCGGCCCACCATGGCCTGGCTGTCCTCCACGAGGATGCCCACTACCGGGCATTGCCCGGCACGCATCCGACCTGACTGAGCACAACGTCCACGACATCGCTTGAGGCGCCTTGCCGCCCGACAAGTACAGCGTGTGGTGGGCCGGGCCCGCCCCGCCCTCTCCCATGCGGCGACGCTTTCTGCATGAGGGCTTTGTCAGGATGCCTGGTCCTCGTCCGCCTGCTCCTGAGCAGCTTGTCTGTTGAAGTCGTATGTGTCTGCCCACGCGGCCAGCCTGCGGTCGCTCCGGTCGAGTCTCCGCCGCAGCTCCGCGATCTGTGCGTCGTCCCAGCCGTCCCTTTCGACGAGGCTGCGTCCGCCTTCATCGACGGGGACGACTGCCATGGCTTCCACGGCTTTCGTCAGCTCTTCGACCTTCGCTCGAACGTCCGCCCAGTGGCGACTCGCCGCCGTGAAGCCAGCGGCTGGGGGAAAGTCCGTTGTCGACTCGCCGTTGTAGGCGTGGCGTACCAGGGCGTCGGTCAGTTCCCGCGGCTCGCCCCCGGATGAAAAGACCCGCGCACCCTTTTCGTCGACCTCGTAAAGTCTCTCGCCGCGTCGGCCGGCCCGTACGACCTCATACGCCTGATGAACGCCACGGCTACGTGACAACATGGCGCGCAGGACGGTCGCCGGGCTGCGGTCGTCCTCGTAGCCAGTCCCCCCGAACACTTCACGCTGCAACGCCATGGGGTCCGCGACCGCCATGTAGTAGCAAGCCTTCACCGCAAGTTCGGTCTGTGCCGACCCGAGTTCTCCGTTGTCACCGAGTCCGTACTCCACTTCCTCCAGGGCATCGTCACGCAGGCGCTCCAGCGACGCATCATCGTCGGCCGCACCTTCCAGCCGCAGATCGGCCGTCAGGTGCTGATCGATCTCCTTCAGTCGATAGGCGCGTTGGAGGACCGCGCGGCGCGGTCGGACGAACTGGACAAGATCGTTCATCTCGGTGCGATACGGGCGGATGATCAACTCGACGGCGATGTCAACCCGGTCCTCTCGCGTGGGCTTCTGCTTGGCGGTCAGGGAGCGGATGCCGTCGTTGACGCGCCGTCTGGCGCTACTGCCCAGCACGGCGCGGAGGACCTCCGCTGCGCGGACGTCGCGGTGCGGGCTGAAACCTTCGTCGATGGCCTCCTCATGGGTTACCACCCCGGCGAACCACTGCTTCTCGAGCTCGGTGATGCGGGCGGGCCGGGTACGCGTGGGCTGGGCGAGGGTGTCAAGCACGGCGTCGGCCTTGGCCTCGTTCTCCACCGCCGAGCCATAGGGCTTCGGGGGGCGGATGTGGGTCAGGCCGATGAAGTTCCGGACGGCGGTGTGGAAGGGGAGGTTCGTCCGCTCGTTAGGCCGGAACCCGATCACCACACGGGTGGGCACGGTAAGGACGCGGACCCTCTGCTGTTCCGAGTCGCTGAGGTTTTCCCAGCCCAGCTTCTGGACCAGCCGGATCCACCGGTTGACCTCTCTCCGGAACAGTCGGCTGTCGCTGCTCCACTCGTACGCGACTTTCGAGGGTGCGTAGTCGAGGAGATCGTGCACCGCGCTGATACGGCTCGAGCCGTCGGCCGCGATCAGCAAGGGAGCCGAACGGTATCCGTCACGGTGACGCACCGTCATGGGGACGACGGTGAGAGGCTGCAGCACGCCATCTACTGCGACGTCCTCGCCGAGCGGATTCTCCTTGGCCAGCCGACCTTGGGCATCCTCCAGACGCTGCGCGAGCGTACTAGGGCTGTCCACCAGGATCTCCAGCTCCGCGAGTCCGTGCCGGCTCGTTGTCGGCTCGGGCAGCACACGCAGGTTCGCGGCTGCCCCGCCCAACGCGTAGCTTCGGCGGCCGTACTCCCGAGGGTTGGCCGGGTGTGGCACCACGGCAGCGGACCACAGACGAGTCTCGGCGATGAGCAAAGTGCCGCCCTGAACGCGGAGTTCGGCTGGATCGGCCAGCTTGCGTCGCAGCTCGTCCGGTCGTACGGCCGCATGGGAGAGGACTCGGATGACCCCATCGGTGAATCCTCGGCTGGAGAGCGCGGCGGCCAGGTTGTCCACTGCGGAGACGCGGGGCAGGGGCCACTTCGCGGGCTGCCAGCCGCCCTCCGTGTCGACGGCGGAGACGTTGTCCGATCCCGAGTCGGCCGACGCCACGGGGGCACTGGCGTTCAGGGAATCACCAACCATGTGTCGCCTCCGCGATCCTGTCCGCCAGGAGCAGCGCGTTGTGCGCCTGTTCTCGGAGCGCCTCATGCTTCGTGAGTTCGTCGAGTTCCGCGGAGCGGGAGACCTGCGCGGCGTGGTCGCTGAGCGCCGCGCGGACTTGGTACCACGCTTCCCGGCTCTGCGGCACCGTCACCAGGTGGGTACCGCCGACGTCGAGGGAGGCGGCTTCGCGGTCGGGTTGCCGTTCCACGATGCCAGTCCAGTGGACGGCCAGCCGGCCGAGAGTGACCCCGTCGTCGAGTTGCGCGTCGGGTGTCGTGTCGGCTGAGCATTCCGCCGCGGCCTGTTGAAGAACATCCGTGATCAGGAAGACCTCGTCCCCTGCGAGCGTGATCGGGACTGCGTCTGGTTGGCGCGTGGGCATGGAACAGCACTCCAGGTGAGCCGGGGCCGATGCGGGGGCATCGGCATGTCTGCGTCTGTCTGTCGGACGCGAGCGTCCGACCGAGCGAGAGCGCGGACATGCAAGCCGCCGACCTCCACCCGTGTCGATCCGCGGCATAGTTGCTCCGGGACGTCTGGTGCCGTTCGAGCCACACGCCGACCGTCTGAAGGCAGGCAAGACGTGACCGTCGTGCCTCCTGCACGGGAAGCGGTTCGGCTGCTCGACTCGACCAACTGCCTCCGGCCGAGGAGCCGTTCCACACAACGCGAGGACATCGAGCAAGTCGCTCAAGGTGCAGAATGTAGCCGTGTCATCACCATCGGTGCAAGAATTTCCCTCTTGTCGCAGAAGAAGGCTCTGTTCTCGGCAAGAGGGGCCCCGATCCGTCAGGGCCGGCCTCCGAACAACGGTGTGTGATCGTCGTCGCCGATGCGTTGGCCTGCTTGTCATCCTCGATGTGCTGCACCCGGAGCACACTGCGTCCACGAGGCGATCACCGCTGAGGGGCTGCCGGTCTCGTCGCCGCTTCGGCCAACTGAACTCGGGCACGTTGCCACACGCGGAACCCGGCTACGGGGGCTGCCCTCGGCGCAGTCGGCGACTTTCCCCAGCTCATGCGTCGAGGTTGTGTCGCCTTGCGAAATCAAGGGAGCCCATCGGGGTGCCGCCGAGTCGGTCCATGCCCGATGCGGCGCCGGTGAACGTCACGGTTAATGACGAGAAGTCGCAGGTCAGTCGCTTGCAGCGGTGCCGAAGACGGTGATGACGCGCCATCTGCCAAGCACTGCTGCCCTCCGCGTGCCCCATATTCGCGTGTTCGGCGGGCCGAGAATCGGCGAAGATCCCCCGGTAACCAACAAACCCAGGCCGCTGACCTGGGGTTTCATCATGGAGCGGGTGACGAGAATCGAACTCGCGCTCTCAGCTTGGGAAGCTGCGGTCATTTGGGGCTGGTTCGGTTGCTGACCTGGGCGAACGGTCGAATCACGGCGTCGTCGGGCGGGGCCTCTTTCCCCGTGATTCCCCGCTGTTCCCCGCTCGATCTGGTGCGCTTGTGGTGCGGTCGGAAACCAGGCCATCGCGCGTGCGCGAAATTGGTGTGCGGCCGGGCCGTGGTGATCGGCACCCTGGGGCGATGAGCCGTTGGAAGCTTTACGACAACTGGTACGCCGATCTGGCCGGCCTCCCTGTCGAGCAACTGCGGGAGCGCCGAGCCTTCGCCGCTGAGAGGGCCGAGGATGCCGTGGCGCGCGGCATGGGTCGTAACCCCAAGGCTGGGCGGGAGTGGCGGCAGCGACTTCACGCTGTCGATGACGAACTTCTCAGACGGGGTGTTCAGGGGGCGTAGCCATCGTGTGTGAGCCATCTGGCGGTACGGAGTTGCGCTACAGCGACCGGGCATGGAGTCGGCCCCGCCGACTCCATCATCGACCGCGAACAGCCGCCCCTCCCAGCTGGTCTGCGGCATGCCGGGCCATCACCAGATAGCCCGCAAAGCTGACGTCCGGCCTGGTCTTTGCCCACCCGTCTGCTTCCTTGACCGGAACCAGCATGGTCGTGCCCGGAACGGGGTAGTTCACTTTGTCCGTAGCGCCCGGCGGCACCTCGTAACGACAGTGCACCTCGGCGATCGACATCACCTCTACCGAGGTGGGTGCGTGCCCCTCCTCTTGGCCGTGATGCTCCTCGCGGACGTCGATCTCATCCGCGCGTTCGCTGCCAACGACGTCGGCGTAATCCTCCGGATCGACCTCCAACAGCGTCCAGGAGACGACATCCCCTGGCGCGAAGCTCTGCCCGCAGCACTGGATTTGCCAGTCATCGACCCAAATCGTCAACGTCATGCCGCCATTGTCCGCCGAGCGACCGGAGCTCATCAGAGGCCTCGCGCATGATGTACGACACCCGCTTTAGGAGTTCGATCTGAGCCCGGCGTGGTGGGGACTCGCCTCGCGCACTGGCGCCGTACATGGCCGCTGGTTGTCGCCGCCGTCCGTGCTCGTTGATGTCAACGTTGGATGTCAGCGGAACAGCCCCGGGACCGGGCAGACCTCCAATGGTTCATCCGGCCGGTCTGCCCAGCTCCACCAGATATGCCGATCGGCACACCGCCACAGCGACCGACAGGTCCGCCGGCCGTCGTCCTCTCGTTCGGTGAGCACCAGGCCACCAGACTTCATGGGCTGGCTGCATGCAGGACAGGTCCGAGCCTCGTTGATCATGCGGCACCCTAACGGAGCGACCTCTTCGTCCCGAAGCAACTTCGGTAGGCGTGGTGCCTTGGGAGGGCGCGCCGTTCACCTGCGCTGATGGTCCGCAGACGTCCGCACTCGTCCGGCGTTGTTCGTCGGCGTTGTCACGCAGTTAGACACTCACTCGAGGCGCAGATCAGCGCACGTCAGCTCAGTTCCGCGGGTGCAGGCATAACCCTCCCAGTTTCGCAGATCAACTCGGGGATCCCAGGCCACAGGGGGGTGGGGGTGGTCACCCGTGGGTGTCGACTGTCAGCTTTGGTCGGCTTCGCACGGCCCAGGGATGGCCCAGATCGGGCACGGCAGGGGCACGAGAACCCGCGGCTCAGCGATCCGCGGCGTCTCCAGGCTCCTGGCGGTCGAACTGCCGCTCAAGCTCTGCAACTCGGTTCTGCAATGCCTTGAGTTCTTGATCGAGGCGCGGCGAGACCAAACGGCCGAATCGGGAGATCTTGGGGCCTCCGGGGCGAGGTTCCCCGCCCGGGGCATAGGTGAGACCGAGCGCTGTAGTGATCCGCCTCCATATGGAGGGCTTCGATGCAGTCACGGGGAGCAACCTAGCGGTAGACGCAGACGCGCTCGTTGTATCAGTCGCTGACGTCAGACATGAGGGCACCCTGGACAAGCATGCTGGGCCACCCGTTGCGGTTCGTGGGGGCATCTTGTCGGGTTGCCCTGAGCGCGTCAACGATCACCCTCGCCCACCACTCTCCCCAGCTCTCACCCCGGGTGACTTCCTTATTCGCCGGCGCCTCATGGTCTACCTCGGGGCGCCCGGGCCCATGCGGCCAGAGGAGCTGGCCGGCCTCCGGCGCCGAGACGTCGACCTCGACAACCTCGTGATCCGTGTCCGTGTCGCCGAACCCGAGCAGACGAACGGGAAGCGCGCTCCCGGCGCCACCAAGTCCGACGCGGGCGCTCGCCTCGTCGTCCTTCCGGCCTTCCTGGAGAAGGACGGCAAGCGACACCTCGCCTGTTACGCGGAGAAGGGCCCCGATGGGCTTGTCTTCGTCGGGGAGAAGGGAGCTGCCTTCCGCCGTACTTCCTTCGGCCGGAAGTGGCGTCGTGCCCGTGCCGCTGCGGGGCTGCCGGACGGCTTCCGCTTCTACGAACTTCGCCATACCGGGCACACGCTGTCCACGCGCTCCGGCGCCACGCTCAAAGACACCATGGTCCGGGCGGGACAGTCCTCCGAGAAGGCCGCGCTGATCTACCAGCACTCCGACGACGAGCGGCAGCGCGACTTGGCGGCCGGCCTTGACGAGATGGTGCGCGCCGAGCGTGCGAAGAACCACTCGGGCGACTCCGCGCACCACAAGGAGGAGGCCACCGGGACGTAGCCGAGTCCTTATGGTGCGGTTGTGGCGCGCCACCCGCGCACCGGTCTAGACGACAAAGAACCCCCGGGCCTTTGGCCTGGGGGTTTCGCATGGAGCGGGTGACGAGAATCGAACTCGCGCTCTCAGCTTGGGAAGCTGATGTTCTACCATTAAACTACACCCGCGTAAGACGCCGGTCGGTGCCGGTGTCGGAACGCGTCGTTACTTTACCTCATGTCGGGCCCCGCGTGCTGAAGGCGTGGGGCCCGGTGGTGTTCCTGGGGTGGGGACGGGGCTGCGGGGCGCGGGAGTTGGGGCGTACCGTGGAGGTGCGGAAGAGGGTCCGGGTGGGCCTTCGGCGGGATCGGAGTGCCGCCTGGAGGGCCGTCCCAAGTATCCCGTAATGTGGCGGTTCGTCGTCAGGTCGACGTAGGTCGACAGCCAGACGCGCCTCTTGGGGAAGGGACTCTTGGACTTGATGGAGCGCACCGTCGTCCGCTGTGCCGATGGGCACATGTTCAGCACCGCTTCGTTCCCGATGCAGCAGGCCGAACGCCTCGGCCCCGGCCGGCTCATGCGCTGCCCACGCTGCGCCCGGTTGCGCAGTGTCGTCCCGGTGGCGCTGCAGAAGCGGTAGCAGCAGCACCTACAGCAACAGCGGTAGCAGGAGAAGCAGCGAAAGCAGCGGAAGCAGTCGATCGCGAACGTGACGCTGCGGAAGCGGGCAGGACAGGGCACGGCAGGCAGGGACAGGCGCGCGGTTCGTCCGACTGGTTAGGGGCGGTCCGCGCGTCTTGCGTATCCTCGGGGCGTGCTTCTCTCAGACAAGGACATCCGGGCCGAGATCGACTCCGGACGGGTACGCATCGATCCGTACGACGAATCCATGGTGCAGCCGTCGAGCGTCGACGTGCGTCTCGACCGGTTCTTCCGGGTGTTCGAGAACCACCGGTACCCCCACATCGACCCGTCCGTCGAGCAGGCCGACCTCACGCGGCTCGTGGAGCCCGAGGGCGACGAGCCGTTCATCCTGCACCCGGGCGAGTTCGTGCTCGCGAGCACGTACGAGGTCATCACCCTCCCCGACGATCTCGCCTCGCGACTGGAGGGCAAGAGTTCCCTCGGGCGGCTCGGGCTCGTCACCCACTCCACCGCCGGGTTCATCGACCCCGGGTTCTCCGGGCACGTGACCCTGGAGCTGTCGAACCTCGCGACGCTTCCGATCAAGCTCTGGCCGGGCATGAAGATCGGGCAGCTGTGTCTGTTCCGGCTCAGTTCGCCGGCCGAGTTCCCGTACGGCAGCGAGCGCTACGGCTCCCGCTACCAGGGGCAGCGCGGGCCGACCGCCTCCCGTTCCTTCCTCAACTTCCACCGGACCCAGGTGTGAGCGCCGAGCAGACGGCCGGGACCGGCGGCGACGCGCCTGCCGCGGCCGGGACCGGCGGCGACGCGCCCGCCCGCGAGAACCTCACCTATGAGGCGTTCGGCACCGCCGTACGCGAACTCGCGCAGACCATCGCCGACGACGGGTACGAGCCCGACATCATCCTCTCCATCGCCCGGGGCGGCGTCTTCGTCGCCGGCGGGCTGGCCTACGCCCTGGACTGCAAGAACATCCACCTCGTGAACGTGGAGTTCTACACCGGCGTCGGCACGACCCTCGACATGCCCGTCATGCTCGCGCCCGTCCCGAACGCGATCGACTTCTCCGACAAGAAGGTCCTGATCACGGACGACGTCGCCGACACGGGCAAGACGCTCAAGCTGGTCCACGACTTCTGCCTCGACGCCGTGGCCGAGGTCCGGTCCGCCGTGATCTACGAGAAGTCCCACTCCCTCGTGAAGTGCGAGTACGTGTGGAAGCGGACGGACGACTGGATCAACTTTCCGTGGAGTGTGCTGCCTCCTGTGCACAAGTCGGGCCAAGCGCAGAAGGAGAACAGGGAAGCGCTCTGATCCCTGACCTCCCGGCTCTGAACTGGTGCTTTCCACGCTGCGGAGGTAGACCCGGGCCGGGGGTGACTCTTGGACAGGGGACAGCTCGAACGGCTGCTGGGCGGTGGCGACGAAGCGTCGGCGGCAGCCCTGGCGGCTCTCCGCGCCGGTGCTTGTCATGTGGTCTGGGACGGTTCGACGTCAGCCGGGTCACTGGCGACGATCTACGGGCGCCGGCTCCGGCACGCCCTGCGCAGCGGCGTCGAGACCTCGGGCTTGGCGCGGGCCGTGCAGCGCCTCGAACGGCACGGCCGACCGGTGCGACTGGGCCGGATCAGGACGGCCGACGGATCGTGGGTCTTCGTGCTGTTCCTCACCGAGGACGGCAGCGCGCTGGTGGCGTGCACCGGCGTCCGGCATACCTGACCGTGCCCCGCACGACCAGACTTGCTGACGCTGGCACCGGCATCGTGCTTTCCGACGTTCACCAAGATCGTCCACGTACACCCGCGTTCATGGGCGGCCGGTCGGCCGCTCTGAGCGAAGCCCCCGTGTCGGGCGTCCGGTGCGCACGACCCCGGAGGCCGCTCGGGGCTCGGGGAACCAAACCGACGCAGCTCAACGCACCGCGACGCGACGCTGTGGGAACGGGCCTGGCACGTTGACGCCCGGAACGGGCCGTCGTGCCCGATCATCGGCGTGCTGAGCGTCGAGCACCCTGACATGGGGTCAGGTGCCAGGGTTCGATCAGGGTTTGATCAGGGGTGATCCCTGATGAGCCGGGCTGCCGGTGCGGAAGAGACTGGTGGCCGGGCCGGTTTGCCGCCGGTGCGAACGCCGCCGTTGGGGAGCCTCATCATGCACAGCTCTGCCCGTCAGACCCGTCAGACCCGTCAGACCCGTTGGACCGCCATGGCCGTCTGCGGAAGTCTGTTGATGGCCCTGGCCGCGGGGGTGGCCGTGCCCCCTTCCGCTGCCGCTTCGGGCTCCCCGCGCGCTGCGCCCGAAGCGGCGTTGCCAGGGCTGGATCCGGGCACGCTCCAAGCGGCCATCGGCGGGCTGCCGAACGCGGACGTCACCGGCGCGCTGCTGCGGGTCACCGGTCGTGCGGGCCACTGGTCGGGCACGTCGGGTGTGGGCGATCTGGAGACCGGCCGGGGTGTGCCGCCCGACGCGCACATCCGGATCGGCAGTATCTCCAAGGTCTTCACCGCCACGATCGTGCTCCAGCTCGCCGCCGAGCACCGGATCGATCTGGACGAGCCCGTCCAGCGGTACGTGCCGGGCGTCCTGCCCGCCGGTCTGCCGCCCGTCACGGTCGGCCAGCTGCTCAACCACACCAGCGGACTTCCGCGTGCCGCGGACAGCCCCGAATTCGGTGACGGCAGTCCGGAATGGTTCGCCGCCAACCGTCTGAAGAGTTTCACCCCGCAGCAGGTGATCGACCGGATGGCGGGCCGGCCCATGCAGTTCACGCCGGGCACCGCGCAGCAGTACAACGGGATGAACTACTACGTCGCCGGTCTGCTGGTCGAGAAGGTCACCGGGCACGGTTTCGCCGACGCGATACGGTCGCGGATCACCCGGCCTCTGGCCCTGCGCGACACCTATGTCCCCGACGCCCACGACCCGCGCCTGCCGGACCCCCACTCCCGGGGCTATCTGACAGTCAAGTTGCCGGACGGCACCACGCATCCGGTGGACGTCACCGAGCAGAGTCCCTGGCCCTGGGCCGAGGGCGGCATGATCTCCACCCCCGCCGACCTCGACCGTTTCATGACCGCGCTCTTTCGCGGCCGTTTCCTTCCGCCGGCCCAGCAGGCCGAGCTGTTCACCGTCCCCGGCGTCCGCAGTTTCCACAACAGCCAGTGCCGCACCGAGACCGACGCCGGCCGGGCCTGTATGACCATGGGACTGATGAGGGTCAAGGCATCCAACGGAGTCGTGGTCTGGGGCAAGACGGGCTCCTCGCCCGGATACACCAGTGGGGCGTTCTCCACCCGCGACCTCTCCCGCAAGATCGTCTACTCCCTCAACCCCACCACCTTCAACGGAGCGGAGATGCGGTACATCCAGCAGATCGCCGCCGCCTCCTTCGGCCCCTTGGTCCCGGCCAGGGACTGAACCTGCCCCTGCCCCTGCCCCCGCCCCGGCCCCTGCCCCCGCCCCCGCCCCCGCTCCTGGTTCTGACCCTCGGCGAGTCCGTGGTGTCGAGGCAGGGCGGGGCCCCATCCGGGCGGCGGGACGTAGGGCCGGGGGCGGTGGCCGGCCGACGCCGCCCGGGAGGACCGGGAGGACCGGGAGGACCGGGAGGACCGGGAGGACGGGGGGTGTGAGGGGTCAGGGGGCCGGGCGGGTGCGGACGCCCCAGGGCTCGAAGTCGTAGATGGTCTCATTGATACGGAGACCGTCGACGGCGCCGATCCACATGAAGTCCCGGCCCTTGCCCACCGCGGCGGTGAGGATGGTCGCCGGGTTGCCGGCGTCCTGGTCGAGAGCGGTCTTCACCGCGGCGAAGGTGCACGGAGTCGCCTGGGTGCAGCCGGTCGCCGTGCTCACGGCGGAGCCCGTGAGGAACCAGGTGCCGGTCTTGGTGGCGTCGAGGTAGGGGCTCCAGCGGTTCGTCACCGGGGAGGCGGGCGGCACCCACACCAGCGTGGAGTAGTTGGAGTTCGGTGCCGCGTCGAGGTTCGGGTCGATCTCGAACTTGATGTTCGGCATGTTCGTCGCCCCGCCGTAGCCGACGTTCTCGCCCGTCTGGAACACGTGGAAGCCCACCTGCTCCAGGCCCGACACCGGCTTGCTGAAGAAGTCGACCTCGTTGCCGAAGTCGACCTTCTCGCTGGAGGGGGTCAGGGTGGTGGAGTCGTCCGCCACCTCGATGCCCAGGCTGCCCCGGCCGTACGGCGGTCTCCCCTCCGAGCCCAGCACGCCGAACGAGCCGAACGGGCCGGTGCGCAGCTCGGCGACGGGGGAGCCGATCGTGTTGCGGGTGATCACGCCCCAGTGGTCGGAGCGGCCCTGGTTGCCGCCCCCGTTCTCGTCTCCGTTGCCGTTCCCGTCCGCGGTGGCGGTCCCGGGGAGGACCGCGGTGGACAGGGCGACGAGCA
The DNA here is from genome assembly GCF_042802995.1 of Streptomyces sp. NPDC057438. Lineage (NCBI taxonomy): Bacteria > Bacillati > Actinomycetota > Actinomycetes > Kitasatosporales > Streptomycetaceae > Streptomyces > Streptomyces sp. NPDC057438. Next base: position 115,145 of record NZ_JBHVDD010000013.1, on the reverse strand, counting down.
GGGTGGCCAGGAGCACCGTTCCCCGGCGGATGCCAAAGCGAGCTTTCACACGCACTCCTTGTGGAGGTTGTCGCGGTTCAGGTCGCGCTGACGTTATCCGACGGTATGCGGATTGATGATGAGATTGTGGCGCTTATGTGCGTATTTAGTCCGTTCGGGGAAGTGACAGGGCCCCGGCGCAGCAACTGCGCCGGGGCCCTGGCGGTCCCTGTCCGTCCCAGTCCGTGAGGACGTCGGGAGGTGTCCTGCCTAGAACGTACCCAGCTTGATCAGCGAGAGGATCGCCACCAACTGGATCGCCGAGGCGCCCAGTGCCTTCGGCCACGCGAGGTCGTGGGACTTGGAGACCATCAGGGTCAGCAGGGCGCCGGCGGCGACCCAGGTGATCCAGCCGAGGATCTGGACGAAGGGGGCGTCGCCGCCCGCGAACATGGCGACGACCAGGCGGGGCGCGTCCGTGAGGGACATGACCAGCATCGAGAGGCCGACCGTGGGCTGCCAGGCGCCGTCGCCGCCGAGCTGACGGGCGAGGGTGTGGGTGACCACGCCCAGGACGAAGGTGCTGACCACCATCGTCACGGCCGTGACGAGGACGATCGGTACGGCGTTCGAGAGCGTCGCGTTGATCGCGTCCTCGCGGGCGCCGTCGAAGCCGAAGACGGCCAGCAGGCCGTACAGGAACGTCACGATCAGGGCGGGGCCCCACACCGCGTAGTCGCGCATCACCAGGAACGTCTGGTTCGGGCTGGTGAGGATGCCCTTCAGGAGCGCCTTCCACGGCAGCCGCGGGCCGAGCGGGGCCGCCGGGGTGTTGCCCGCCCGGTAGGTGTCGCCCTGTTGGTACGGGTCCTCGCCGACGGAGAACGTCTGCGTGTGACCCGGGTTGTTGGCCGCGTACGGGTCGAAGCCGCGCTGGGGGTGCCCGCCGTCGTCGCCGAAGTACTCCGGCTCGCCGTGGTTGCCACGGCCCCCGTGGTCTCCGCGTCTCCCATGGGCGCCCGGGTGCCCGCCGCCGTGTGTCTGCGGCCAGCCGCCCTGACCGCCGCTCCGGCCGCCGCCGTGCGGGGGCCCTGGGGGCGTCTGGGGGTAGCCGTACGACGGGCCGCCGGCCTGCGGGGCCTGCTGTCCGTACGGAGGGTTTTGCGGTCGCGCTTGAGGAGCGCCGTTGTCCCGGCCGCGTCCGATCCTGAATCCAGCCACGTCATCGAACGTACCTGGTCCCGGACGGCGGCGTGCCGGGCCGGGGCCGACCGGCCCGGCTTTGCGGCCGAGCTGTGACATCCCCTAAGGGATCGTCAGGGACGCGTAGGGGGCGCGGTCCGGCGGCCCGTTCCACAGGTCGGCCCAGGTCGGCGCAGGCGGGCCCGGGTGACGAGTCCGCCCGGCCACTCGCCCCCGCGGCACCGGCACCGGCACCGGCACCGCGCCGGTACGGCACCGGCACCGCGCCGGTACGGCACCGGCGCCTCGCCGGCACGTCCACGGTGACGTACCGGCGCATCACGGGCACGCCCCACCAGCGCGCGCACCGCCCCCACGGCCACAGCCGGCGCCTCGCCGGTGTGTCAGTGGCTGCTCAGGTACCTCCCGTACGACAGGGCCGCAGTCGGGGACGGGAGGCCGAGGTTCTTGGGGGTGAGGGCGCGCGAGTTCGTCACCGAGGCCCTCGGGAAGACCCAGACGCCGCCGGAGCCCGCGTTCTCGCCCGGTGCGCCGACCGCCATGTCCGGGACGCCGTCCTTGTCGTAGTCGCCGGTGGCGAGGGCGGTGCCGAAGGCGTCGTTCTTCTCCGCCACGCCGGGGACTCGGGGCCTGTCCTGGTGGTACGGGACGGAGGACGCCTCGCCGAACCGGTCGACGATGCCGCCCTCGTGGCCCAGCAGCAACGTGGCCGCGCCGGCCCCCTTGCGGGTGCCGATGGCCTCGCCGGGGGCGCCCGCGACCAGGTCGTCGAGGCCGTCGCGGTTCTGGTCCAGTACGGCGAGGGAGGCGCCGAAGCGGTCGTCGGCCTCGGCGACGCCGTAGACGCCGACCGTGTCCTGGTTGAGGGTCTGCGAGCGCAGCCCGAAGGACTTCTCGTCGCCGTAGAGGAGGTGGATGCCGCCGCCCTTGGCGTACGACTCGGGGCCGCACGGGTCGTCGATGTTCTCGTCGGCGATCTCACGGCACTCGCCGAGGGCCAGGTCGTCCAGCCCGTCGCCGTCGAAGTCGCCGACGGCGAGTGCGGAGGCGGCACCGTTGTCGGAGTTCCAGGTGTTGGCCATGCGCCGCTCGGCCTCGTCCCACGACCACAGCCGGACGTGCGACTGCGTGGAGGGCGTGTCGACCGTGTGGTAGGCGATGGCCAGGTCGTCGACGCCGTCGGCGCTGAAGTCGCCGGTGGCGAGGACCGGGGCGCGGCCGCCCATGGGGGCGTTGAGGACGGTGGTGAGGACGACGTCCTCGCCGTTGTCGACGACCGCGTGCACAGCCACCGTGTCCCGGCCGCCGACCACCAGGTCCCTCTGGTGGTCACCGGTGAGGTCGGCCGCGGCCACCGACAGGCCGTACGCCGACCTCGCCGACGGGCCGGTCATGCCGGTGGACCCCGGGCCCGTGCCGGTCTTCGCGCCGCCGACGACGGTGATCGCGCCGGCGTCGGTGCCCCGGCCGTCGATGTCCTCCCCGGGGGCACCGATGATCAGTTCCGCCCTGCCGTCGTTGCTGAGGTCCTGCAGCAGGACGGAGGCGCCGAAGCGGTCGCCGGTCTCCGGTGAGCCGGGGACCTCGGGGGTGGCCTGGCTGACCCGGATGCTTCCGTACCCGCCGAGACCCTTCTTGCCGCCCCAGACGAGGTTCACATAGCCGGCCTTCGCCTTGCCGTTCACGGTCGCGTCGGGCATGCCCACGGCGAGGTCCGCATAGCCGTCGCCGTTGAAGTCGCTGGTCACGGCGCTGGGGGTCGGGGCGGGCTCGGTGCGCGGGGCCGCGGTGGCGGTCGTGGCGAGCGTCAGGGCGAGGGCGGCCGCGGTGGCGGTGGAGGCCGCCACGGTGGCGGCGGCCAGGGCGTGCGTCCGTCTGTGCGTCCGTCTGTGCGTCCGTCTGTGCACGGGTGGCTCCAGGTGGGTGGCCGGATGTCGAGGGTGTGGCTGGTTCACCTGTGTGACACCTGGAGGCCGTGCGGGGTTGTGCGGCCGGGGCCGGAAGTCTCCCGGTTCCGGCCGCGACGTCCAGAGGCTCGGGCCGGAAGCCTCCCGGCTCGGTCCGGCGGTCGCCGGCTCGGCGGAGCCGGGTCGCCTCGACTCGGCCTAGGACCAGAACTCGCTCTCCTTGTCCAGGTCCTCCTGGCACTCGTCGATGTCGGTGATCCGGTCCCCGACGATGCGGAAGACGAGGCAGCCGTTCTGCTCGATCCGCCTGCCGCCGCGCTCGGCGGTGTAGTGGTGCACGGAGACGGCGTGGCCCCGGCCGTCCACGCAGATGTGGCTCAGTTCGACGCGGAACGTCCCGGCGGTCTCCTCGAAGAGGCGCTGGTACAGGCCGATGATCGCGTCCTGGCCCTTGTGGTCGCCCGACAGGAGGTGGCTGCCGGGGATGTGGTGGGTGCAGTCCGAGGCCATCAGGCTGCGCAGGGTGTCCATGTCGCCGCGGGTGAAGGCTTCGTAGCCTTTGCGGACGAGCGCCGCGTTCGGATGTTCGGCCATGGGGATCGCCGGCTTTCCGCTGCTTGTGACGGTTTTCTGCTGTGGGGCCATTATCTCGCGGACGTGGGCCTTCGCGAACGCGCGCGAAGGCCCACACCGGTACGCCACCGGTACGACGGCAGGCCGCCGGGGCGGCCGTTACTGCAGCATGCCCGAGATGATGTCGCCGTTCACCGGCTCCGCGCCCGTCGTCGTCACGCCCTTCGACGAGCCCCGGAGCACGAGCGAGCCGCGGTCCGCGGAGATGTACAGGTCCGCCCTGCCGTCGCGGTCGGTGTCGCGGAGGCGGACCGTGCTGCCGAAGGACTCGTCCTCCAAACCGCCGGGGACACCGGCGGTGTCGCGGGCGAACCACTGCGAACCCGTGCCGGTGAGGCCGGACCTGGTGCCGCGCAGGACGTGGACGCCGCCCGCGTACGCGTGGGCGCCGAGCTTCTCGCCGTACGCGCCGACCGCCAGGTCGCGGTAGCCGTCGCCGTCGACGTCGCCGGCGGACACCGACGCGCCGAACCAGTCGCCCCGCTCCGCGGTACCCGCGACACCGGGGGTGTTCTGGGTGAAGCGGGCGCTCCGACCCGGCCCGGTCGAGGAGCCGTACCAGACCGAGACGCGGCCCTTGTCCCTGTCGTAGATCTGGGTGCCGATGGCGATGTCGCCGTATCCGTCCTTGTCGAAGTCGGCGATGACGCCGTCGCCGCCGCGTTCGGCCTGGCCGCCGTTGCCGTTCACGCGTTCCAGGCGGAGGGTCTTGCCCGGGTGGAGCTTGGTCTTGCCGCCCTTGATGAACCAGGCGTCGGAGGCGATGTACTCCGGGGTGACGACGTCGCCGATGACGACCAGGTCGGTCCTGCCGTCCTTGTCGACCTTGCCGGAGACGACGGCGGTGGAGTAGAAGCTCGACGTGTCCTTGTCGAGGACCGTGACCGAGCCCTTCACGCCGGACCTGGTGAACGCGCCCCGGTAGACGTACGTCTTGCTGTCGCGGACGAGGGCCAGGTCCGGGTCGCCGTCGCCGTCGAAGTCGCCGGTGGCGAAGTCGCGGGCCTCGCCGGAGACGCCCTTCGGGCCCTTGAACGGGACGGTCGTGCCGCCGGACAGGCCTTTCTCGCCGCCCCAGAGGATGGTGACGGTGCCCTTGTTCTTGTACGTGCCGACGTTCTCGCCGTTGGCGGAGACGGCGAGGTCGCCGTAGCCGTCCTTGTCGAAGTCCGCCGCCGTGCGGATCTCCCCGAAGAAGTCGTCCGTCTCGTCGGCGCCGGGGACGCCCGCGCTCGCCTGGTCGACGAACTGGGTCTTCGTACCGGGTCCGTCGGCCGTGCCGAAGGTGACGAGGACGCCGCCGCCTTTGCTGAAGCGGGTGTCGGTGCCGTGCGAGAAGACCGCGGTGTCGCGGTGACCGTCGCCGTTGAAGTCGTCCGCGTACTTCGCGGGCGCGGCGGAGGCGGGGCCCGCGGAGAGGGAGAGGGCGAGGGGGGTCACGGTGGCCGCCACGAGCGTCGCGGCCATCGTGGCACTACGGAAGCGCATGCATGTCCTTCGAAGTGGAAGAGAGAGGGGAGGGCGAAGGGGCGGGGCTACTGGGCGAGCTGCACGCCGAAGCTGTACGCGGTCTCCTCGAGCCCGACGTTCGCCGCCGTGATGCTCCTGGCGCCCTTGGTGCTCAGGCCGGAGGCCGTGCCCGTGAGGACGAGGAGCGCGCCCCGGATGTTCTCGCCGGGGGCCGCGACGACCAGTTCGGCCCTGCCGTCGCGGTTCAGGTCGATCAGGCGGACGGCGCCGCCGAAGGCGTCCTGGGTCTCGGGGGTGCCGGGGACGCCCGCGGTGGCCTGGTGATAGGACTTGGCGCCCTTGGTGGTCAGACCGGCGGCCGAGCCGTACAGGACGGTGACCGAGCCGGCGAACGGCGTGCCGCGCACGTCCTCGTACTGCGCGCCGACCGCGAGGTCGGCGTACCGGTCGCCGTTGATGTCGCCGACGGAGAGCGCGCCGCCGAAGAAGTCGCTCTCCTCGCCCGTGCCCGGGACGCCGGGGGTGTCCTGGTTGATGACCGTGGGTGTCTGGGTGAGATCGGGGCCGCCCTTGCCGCCGTACCAGATCTCCACCTGGCCGCCCAGATGGCCGGTGCCCTCCTGGAGCGCCGGGTCCTCCGGGTTGGCGAGGACGAGGTCGCCGTAGCCGTCGCCGTTGAGGTCGCCGACGGTGACGCGGCTGTCTCCCTCGGCCTTCGGCATGTCGACGACGGTGGTCTTCCCGCCCTTGTACGTGTGGTACCTGACCCGGCCGCCGGGGTCGTCGGCCGTGAACTCGGTGTAGACGCGCTCGGCGGCCCGGTCCCCGGTGAGGTCGCCCGCGCCGACGTCGCGCGTGGGACCGACGGTGCGGACGTAGCTCGCGCTCGCCGAGGCGCCGGTGCTCCTCTTGAACGGGCCGTTGTAGATCCGGGTCTGCCACAGGCCGGTGACGGTGAGGTCGGGTGAGCCGTCACCGTTGAAGTCGGCCGCCGCGAGGCCGTGGCTGTAACCCTGCTCGGCGGAGATGTCGGACGGCTGCGGCAGCGCGGTGCCGCCGGACAGGCCCTTCTTGCCGCCCCACAGGATGGTCACCTGACCCACGTACGTGTCGACGCCGACGCCCTCGCCGGTCGCGCCGACGGCCAGGTCCGCATAGCCGTCCTTGTTGAAGTCGGCGGAGGCGAGGCTGGCGCCGAAGGAGTCCTGCCGCTCGGCCGAACCGGCCACTCCGCTCGTGTTCTGCGTGATCACGCTCCGCCTGGCGGCCGAGACGCCCGACTTCGAGCCGTAGAGCACGATCACCGCGCCGGCCGCCGAAGCGCCGTCGACATCGGTGCCCGGCGCGCCCACCGCGAGGTCGTGGTAGCCGTCGCCGTTGTAGTCGTCCGCGTACTTGGCGACCGCCGCGCCGGCGGGGGCGGCCAGGGCGAGCGGCGTCAGACCGGAGGCGAGGAGAGCTGCGGCCAGGAGGAAGGGGCGAGTGCGCATGGGGACTCCAGGGTGGAGGAGGGCCGTGGCGGGCGGGGCACGCCCTGCGCGGGCAGGGCCCGCACCCTTGCCGGATGCGGGCCCTGCCCGGCGGACCGGTACGTCAGTTGGCCGCGTTCGCGCCGAAGACAGGCTGGCCGGCCGTGGAGACGCCGACCGCCGACGGGGCGAGGGAGCGGGAGCCGGTGGTGGTGATCTTCGTGCCGTTGGAGGGCAGGTAGAGCACCGAGCCGTTGAAGTCGTTCTCGCCGTACGAGCCGACCGTCAGGTCCGCCTTGCCGTCACCGGTGACGTCGGTGAGCTTGACCTCGCCGCCGAGCATGTCGTCCTTCTCGTCCGAGCCGGGGACGCCGGCCGTGGACTGGGCGAAGTACTGGTAGCCGGAGGTGGTGTTCACGCCGGAGGCCGAGCCGTACAGGACGGTGACCGCGCCGGCGTTGACGACACCGCCGAGGTTCTCGCCGGGCGAGCCGACGACCAGGTCGGCCTTCCCGTCGCCGTTGATGTCGCCGAGGGACAGCTCGCTGCCGAACCAGTCGCCGCGCTCGGAGGAGCCGGGGACGTTGCCGCTGTCCTGCGTCACCGCGACCGTGGTGGCCGGACCGTCGGCGGAGCCGTAGATGATGTGGACCTTGCCGCCGGTGGACGATCCGGGCACGCTGGGCTCGCTGCCGTCCTTGGACGGGTCCCAGTCCTGGCCGGTGACCACGTCGCCGAAGCCGTCGCCGTTGACGTCGCCGATGCCGGTGATGACACCGCGCTTCAGCTCCCGCACGCCGCCGTCCGAGCCCAGGCCGCCGGCCGCGCCGGGCACGTACCAGTTGGTGTTGTAGCCGTAGTCTCCGTCGACCTCGAAGCCGTCGGCCACCAGGTCGGTCCGCTTGTCGCCGTTGGTGTCGCCGGCGGTGAGCATGATCACGCCCGAGTTCTTGCCGGAGCGGAGGTCCAGCTTGATGCCGTACTCGTCGCCGTACGACCCGGACTTGGTGATGCCGTCGCCGATGACGTACACCTGATTCGACGAGTTGCCGATCGCCAGGTCCTCGGTGCCGTCCCCGTCGAAGTCGCCCGAGGCGAGCGACGTGCCCCACTCGTCGTGGGACGAGGGAGCCTGGTCCTTGATGGTGGTGGCGCCGGAGAGGCCCTTGGCCGAGCCCCACACGATGAGGACGGTGCCGCCGTCGGTGTCGCCGGACACGTCCTCGCGCGGCGCGGACACGGCGAGGTCGTCGAAGCCGTCGCCGTTGTAGTCGCCGTACGCGCTGGTCCAGCCGAAGCCGTCGCCGGTCTCGGCGTCACCGGGCACGCCGGTCGTGTTCTGGCTGATGGTCGTGCGCTTGGTCGCCGTCACGCCGCTCGCGGAGCCGTACAGGGCCACGATCTGGCCGGCGCCGCTCTTGCCGCCGACGGTGGCGTTGCCCGCCGAGTACGCGACGTCGCCGAAGCCGTCGCCGTTGAAGTCGGCCACGGGGTGGTGGACCGAGTCGGCCGCCGTGGCCGTGGCGGCCGAGAAGGTGAGCAGACCGCCGGTCAGCGCGGCCGCGGAGGCCGTCGCGAGGGCGAGTCGCAGGTGCTTGTGCATGCGGGAATCTCCTGCCGCATGCGGGACGCCTGGCAGACGTCCCGCAGTCAGATGGGGTGCCTTTCTGTCCGCGTTCGCCCGGATTTCACCTGGGCTTCACGGGAAAGTCGGTGACCAAGAGACCGGTGAGGCGGCAAGAGGGTTGTACGGGAGTTCGAGAAATCTTTCGCGCGCGGTCAGTTGGCCGCGTCGGCGCTGAAGTTCGGTGAGGCGTGCGTCGACACGCCCACGGCGGACGGGCCGAGAGAACGCGTGCCGGTCGTGGTGATCCTCGTGCCGTCGGAGGGCAGGTAGACCACCGAGCCGTTGGCGTAGTTCTCGCCGGCCCTGCCGACCGTGAGGTCCGCCCTGCCGTCGCCGGTGAGGTCGGTGAGCTTCACCTCGGAGCCGAAGTGGTCGTACCGCTCGTTCGTGCCGGGGACGCCGGCCGTGGACTGGGTGAAGTACTGCATGCCCGAGTCCGTGTCCAGGCCGGTGGCCGAGCCGTAGAGGACCGTCACCGCGCCGGCGTCGACGACACCCTTCAGGTCCTCGTCGAAGGTGCCGACCACCAGGTCCTGGAAGCCGTCGCCGTTGATGTCGCCGAGCGAGAGTTCGAAGCCGAAGCTGTCCTCACGCTCGGAGGTGCCGGGCACCCGGCCGGTGTTCTGGGACACCGAGGTGGACGTGGCCGTGACCGGGCCGGCGGCCGAGCCGTAGGTGATGTTGACCTTGCCGCCGGTGACGGAGTCGGGCGCGGAGAGCACGTCGGGGTCGTCGATCGGGTCCCAGTGCTGGCCGGTGACGATGTCGCCGAAGCCGTCGCCGTTGATGTCGCCGACGGCGCTGACGAGGCCGGGCTTCAGTTTCCGGGCCGAGGCGACGGACAGGCCGGTGGCCGTGCCGGGTACGTAGAAGTTGATGTTGTAGCGCCATGCGCCGTCGGCCTGGATGCCGCTGACGATCAGGTCGGTCCGCCTGTCGCCGTTGGCGTCGCCCGCGTGGAGGTCGAGCGCGCCCGTGAACTCCTCGGACCGGATGGGCGCCTTGAAGGTGCGGTACGAGCCGGGCTTGCCCGACCTGGCGATGCCGTCCCCGAACACATGGACCGTGCTCGACGCGGTGCCGATCGCGAGGTCCTCGGTGCCGTCGCCGTCGAAGTCGCCCGCCGCCAGCGACTTGCCCCAGCCGCCGTGCCTGGAGGGCGCCGGGTCCGCCAGCGTCGTACCGCCGGACAGGCCGCGCGGTGAACCCCAGACGATCGTGACCGTGCCGGTGTCCCGCACGCCTGCGGTGTCCTCCAGGCTCGCGGACACGGCGAGGTCGTCGAAGCCGTCGTCGTCGAAGTCGCCGTACGCGCTGACCCCGCCGAAGCGGTCGCCCTGCTCGGCGCTGCCGGGGATGCCGGGCGTGTTCTGGCTGAGCGTGGTGCGGTTCTCACCCGTCACGCCGTTCGGCGAGCCGTACAGGGCGACGATCTGGCCGGCGTAGGTCTTGCGGTCCACCGTGGAGACGGGGGCCGAGTACGCGATGTCGCCGTACCCGTCGCCGTCGAAGTCGGCCACGGGGTGGTGGACCGGGTCGGCCGCCGTGGCCGTGGCGGCCGAGAAGGTGAGCAGACCGCCGGTCAGCGCGGCCGCGGAGGCCGTCGCGAGGGCGAGTCGCAGGTGCTTGTGCATGCGGGGATCTCCTGCGGCATACGGGACGCCCGGCAGCGGGCGTCCACGTCGATGGGGTGCCGGTTCCGCCCGCGCACGCCTGGAGTCGGTCGGCGGTCGGGGAGGACGTCGGCGAAGAGGAGACCACCGGAGGGATGGGTGGGTTGTACGTGAACGCGGGTGGAATCTGCGGGGTGTTGGGTGCGTCGGGGGTTGGGGTGGGGGCGTGTCGGTGCTCCGAACGTTCTCCGGCGTTCGTGCGTCTGCGGTGCGAGGCAACGACAGACGAGCCGTCCAACCCGTGGGAGACATGATGCTGAGCGGTACCCGTGTACGGATCGCCCTGACCGTCCTCGCGCTGACACCCCTGGCCGTCGGGTGCGCGGCGCTGGAGACAGGGGGCACGAGCGCCGCCTCGTGCGTGTTCGCCGTGGACTACGACGACCGGAGCTACGTCGACGCGGGCAAGGTCCGCCACACCCTCGGCGCCGAGGTGGGCACCGCACGGGACTCGGTCTGCGAGGACCGGGGCGGTGGCGAGGAGGACCGGGCGGCGGCCGGGGAGCTGGGCGACTACACGGCCTACGCCATCAAGGGCGTCGACACCGAGGACGCGATCGCGGTCCGCGACTCCCCGGGGGGCGAGGTGCGCGTCGTGATCCACACGACCGGGGACGGAGGCGTGCGGGCGGCGGCCGAGCGCCTCTTCGGGAAGGACGCGCAGGGCGAGGACGACGGCACCCCCGTGAACGAGCCGGGCGACGACACGGGCGACAGCGCGGGGGACGCCGACGGAGGGGGTGAGGTGGTCGCCGGCGACGAGGTGCCGGAGGACGACCCCGGCGACGGCGGTTCGGACGGCGACGACGGCGGCAGCGCGCCTGCGGGGAAGTGCGCGCTCGTCGTGGAGTACAGGAACGAGGACTACGTCAGCCGGGGCGACGCGAAGATCGAGCTGGGGGACAAGGCCGGCCTGGCCCGCGCGGTGCCCTGCTGGGACACACCCGGCGAGGTGGATCCCTCGGCCGAACCGGAGGCGTTCCAGGCGTACGAGATCAAGGGGCTGGACCCGGCCGACGCCATGGCGATCCGCTACTCGGCGGACGAGGAGCCGTTCTTCATGGTCCGCGTGAGCGACGACCTGCCGCCGGAGGTCGAGGCCCTGCTCGCGGACGAGGAGGGCTGAGCGGCGCCGGGTCCGGCCCGTACGTCTCCTGAGCCGTGCCTGCCTGCCGTGGCTGCTTGTCTGCCGTGGTCTGCCGTGGCACGACGGTGCCCCCGGTCCGAGTGGACCGGGGGCACCGTGCCGACTGCCGTGTGCGGAGGGCTACTTGACCGGCTGGGGCTCCGGCTCGCTCTCCGTGTCCGCCGTGCCCGCCGGGGGCTCGTCCTCGTCCGGGACGGGCGTCTTGACGGACTCCAGCAGCAGCTGGGCGACGTCGACGACCGTGATGGACTCCTTGGCCTTGCCCTCGTTCTTCTTGCCGTTGACCGAGTCGGTCAGCATGACCAGGCAGAACGGGCAGGCGGTGGAGACGATGTCCGGGTTGAGGGAGAGGGCCTCGTCGACGCGCTCGTTGTTGATGCGCTTGCCGATCCGCTCCTCCATCCACATCCGCGCGCCACCGGCGCCGCAGCAGAAGCCGCGCTCCTTGTGGCGGTGCATCTCCTGCTGGCGCAGACCGGGGACGGCGGTCATGATCTCGCGCGGGGGCGTGTAGATCTTGTTGTGCCGGCCCAGGTAGCAGGGGTCGTGGTAGGTGATCAGGCCCTCGACCGGGGTCACCGGGATCAGCTTGCCCTCGTCGATGAGGTGCTGGAGCAGCTGGGTGTGGTGGATGACCTCGTAGTCGCCGCCGAGCTGCGGGTACTCGTTGCCGAGCGTGTTGAGGCAGTGCGGGCAGGTGGCGACGATCTTCTTGGCCGACTTGGGCTTCTTCGTCGACTCGTCCTCGTCGTCCTCGCCGAAGGCCATGTTCAGCGCGGCCACGTTCTCCATGCCGAGCTCCTGGAAGAGGGGCTCGTTGCCGAGGCGGCGTGCGGAGTCACCGGTGCACTTCTCGTCGCCGCCCATGATGGCGAACTTGACGCCCGCCATGTGGAGCAGCTCCGCGAAGGCCTTGGTGGTCTTCTTGGCGCGGTCCTCCAGGGCACCGGCGCAGCCGACCCAGTAGAGGTACTCGACCTCGGTGAGGTCCTCGATGTCCTTGCCGACGACCGGGACCTCGAACTCGACCTCCTTGAGCCACTCCAGGCGCTGCTTCTTCGCCAGGCCCCAGGGGTTGCCCTTCTTCTCCAGGTTCTTGAGCATCGTGCCCGCCTCGGACGGGAACGCGGACTCGATCATCACCTGGTAGCGGCGCATGTCGACGATGTGGTCGACGTGCTCGATGTCGACCGGGCACTGCTCGACGCAGGCGCCGCAGGTGGTGCAGGACCACAGGACGTCGGGGTCGATGACGCCGTTCTCCTCGACGGTCCCGATCAGCGGGCGCTCGGCCTCGGCGAGCGCGGCCGCGGGTACGTCCTTGAGCTGCTCCTCGGAGGCCTTCTCCTCGCCCTCCATGCTCTTGCCGCCACCGGCGAGCAGGTAGGGGGCCTTGGCGTGCGCGTGGTCCCGCAGCGACATGATCAGCAGCTTCGGGGACAGCGGCTTGCCGGTGTTCCAGGCCGGGCACTGCGACTGACAGCGGCCGCACTCGGTACAGGTGGAGAAGTCGAGGATGCCTTTCCAGGAGAACTGCTCCACCTGGCTGACACCGAAGACGTCGTCGTCACCGGGGTCGGTGAAGTCGATCGGCTTGCCGCCCGAGGTCATCGGCTGCAGACCGCCCAGCGCGGTGGCGCCGTCGGCGTTGCGCTTGAACCAGATGTTCGGGAAGCCGAGGAAGCGGTGCCAGGCGACACCCATGTTGGTGTTCAGCGAGACCGTGATCATCCAGATCAGCGAGGTGCCGATCTTGATCATCGCGGTGAGGTAGATCAGGTTCTGGAGGGTGCTCGGGTCGAGGTCCCTGAAGGCGAGGACGAGCGGGTACGAGGCGAAGTACCCGGCCTCGTAGTGGTCCACGTGGTGGATGGCGCCCTCGAGGCCGCGCAGGGTGTAGATGGCGAGGCCGATGGTGAGGATGACGTACTCGACGAAGTACGCCTGCCAGGCCTTGGAGCCCGCGAAACGCGACTTGCGGCCGGCCCGGGAGGGCAGGTTGAGCAGCCGGATGGCGATCAGCACCAGGATGCCGAGGGTCGTCATCACACCGATGAACTCGATGTACATCTCGAACGGCAGGAAGCCGCCGATCACCGGCAGCGTCCAGTCGGCCTCGAACAGCTGGCCGTACGCCTGGGCGAGGGTCGGCGGCAGCGTCAGGAAGCCGATCGCGACGAACCAGTGGGCGAAGCCGACGATCCCCCACCGGTTCATCCGGGTGTGGCCGAGGAACTCCCGGGCCAGGGTGATCGAGCGCGCCTTCGGGTCGTTGGTACGGCTGCCCGCGGGCACCGGCTGACCGAGCTTCACGAACCGGTAGATCTGCGCCACGGCTCGGGCGATGAGCGCAACGCCGACCACGGTCAGGACCAGCGACACGATGATCGCGGCGAGTTGCATTTCGGGGCTCCTCGGGCCTGCGAGGGGGTTTTTCTCCGGGGGTTCTCCGGGGTACCCGTCGGGCACCTCGAAGATCACCGGAGATCATTACTAAGCGGTAACTTATGGGGTCCGTCTGAGACTACCCAGTTCTCCTGCCGCACTGTAGCCAGGAGGGCGGTGATCTGCGTCGCTGAGGGTTGCCTGAGTGCGGCCTGTCGGACCCGGGGTGGCCGCGGGCGGCGGCGGTCGCGGACGCGCTGTTTCAAAACGATCGTGTTATTCATGAGAAATTGTGACATTCCCGCCTAACTTGGATCCGTGCTGTACGGAATCCTCGCCGCCGCCTCCGCCCTGTTGCTGACCGCCGTGCTCTCGGCGGCCGTACGCGTGCCCGCGCTGCGGCTGGGGATCGTGGAGCGTCGGCGCGGACGGCGGGTGCCGGTGCTCGGCGGTGTCGCGGTGATGGCCGGGGTGGGGGCCGTGGCGTGGGTGGGGGAGTGGAGCGGGGTCGCTCCGCTGGGGGAGGAGGCCGGACGGCTGATCGTCGCGGGGGCCGGGCTCGGGCTGCTCGGGCTGGTCGGTGACGTGTGGCGGCTGCCGGCGGTGCTGGCGGCGGCGGGGGTCGTCGCCGCCGCCGCGCTGGTGGTGCCGTACCGCGAACTGGGTGTGCTGGGTGGTGTCTCGGGGATCGCCTGGATCGCTCTCGTGGTGCACGGATTCAAGGGGATGACGCGCTCCGACGGGGCGCTCGGGGTGGTCGGGGCCGTCACCGCGTTCGCGCTGAGCGGGTGTGCGGCGGCCGAGGTCATGGACGGTCTGGCGACGCTGTTCAGCGTGCTGGCCGCCGCGCTCACCGGGTTCCTGATGCACAACTGGCCGCCCGCGCGGGTCGTGCTCGGCACGTGCGGGGCGCTTTTCGTGGGCTTCGTGCTCGCGGGGGGTGTCCTGCACGTGTACGCCGTCGGGTACGGGGCGGGTGTCGGGGCGCCCTTCGCCCTCACGGCCGTGGCGACCGTCGACGCGGTCCTCGTCCTGGTCTCGCGGAAGCGGGCGGGGCGGGAGCTGTGGCGGGGCGGGCCCGACCATCTCGCCCACCGGCTGCGGAGGATCGGTCTCACACCACCGGGGGTGGTGGTCGTGCTGGGGGTCCTCGCGGCGGGCTCGGCGGGGGTGGGGCTCGCCATCCACATGCTGTGGACGGAGCCGGGGTCCGCGTGGTGGGTCGCGGGGGCGGCCGGGGTGGTCGTCCTCGGGATGCTCTGCGTGCCGGTGGGGCCGCCCTGGGGTGCGCGGGCCGGTGCGGGGTCCGTTCCGGCCGCGGCCGGTGCCGCGGCCCGCGGGCGCCGGGCCGCGGCCGCCCGGGCGGTCCCGACGGGCGTCCACCGGGTGCCCGGCGCTGCCATCCCTCGCTCCATCCCGGGGGGCCGCGCCCCCGGTTCCTCGCCCCGGCCGACGCACCTCGGCCGCCAGGAGGCGGCCGAGCTGGGGCGGCGGGGGTGGGTGGGATAGGTGGGGCGGGGGGTGAGTGCTGGTGGGCTGTGGGCGGGTCCTGGTGCTGCGTGGTCGGGTGCGGGTGGGTGAGGGCTGGTCGCGCAGTTCCCCGCGCCCCTTGGCGGTGCCGCTCCCGGCCGGGGTCATGACATCGCTTCCCTGGCCCGGTCCCAGCCGTCGGCCTCCGCGCCCCGTCATTCGCTCCGCCCAGCGACCGCGACCCCTACGCCCCGACCCTGTCACCCGTATACGCGCAGGTCAGCGACCAGTTGCGTATAAGGAAAACATAAGAGTTGAGCCTCCTCGACTCAGCTCTGTTGACCCATCGGGGGCCGTCGTGCACACTTGAGTCCGTTCCACTCAAGTCATTGTTGGAGGAATTGAAATGGCACGTGCGGTCGGCATCGACCTGGGCACGACTAACTCCGTCGTCAGCGTTCTTGAAGGCGGCGAGCCCACCGTCATCACCAACGCAGAGGGCGCCAGGACCACGCCGTCCGTCGTCGCCTTCGCCAAGAACGGTGAGGTGCTCGTCGGCGAGGTCGCCAAGCGCCAGGCGGTCACGAACGTGGACCGGACCATCCGGTCCGTCAAGCGTCACATGGGCACCGACTGGAAGATCGAGCTCGACGGGAAGCACTTCAACCCGCAGCAGATGAGCGCCTTCATCCTGCAGAAGCTGAAGCGTGACGCCGAGGCCTACCTGGGCGAGAAGGTCGCGGACGCGGTCATCACCGTCCCGGCGTACTTCAACGACTCCGAGCGCCAGGCGACGAAGGAGGCCGGTGAGATCGCGGGGCTGAACGTGCTCCGTATCGTCAACGAGCCGACCGCCGCCGCCCTCGCCTACGGCCTCGACAAGGACGACCAGACGATCCTCGTCTTCGACCTCGGCGGCGGCACCTTCGACGTGTCGCTCCTGGAGATCGGTGACGGCGTCGTCGAGGTGAAGGCCACCAACGGTGACAACCACCTCGGTGGTGACGACTGGGACCAGCGTGTCGTCGACTACCTGGTGCAGCAGTTCCGCGCCGGCCACGGCGTGGACCTCGCCAAGGACAAGATGGCCCTGCAGCGTCTGCGCGAGGCCGCCGAGAAGGCGAAGATCGAGCTGTCCTCCTCCACGGAGACCTCGATCAACCTGCCCTACATCACCGCCTCCGCCGAGGGCCCGCTGCACCTGGACGAGAAGCTCACCCGGGCCCAGTTCCAGCAGCTGACGGCCGACCTGCTGGAGCGCTGCAAGACGCCGTTCCACAACGTCATCAAGGACGCCGGCATCGCCCTCTCCGAGATCGACCACGTCGTTCTCGTCGGCGGTTCCACCCGTATGCCCGCCGTCGCCGAGCTGGTCAAGGAGCTGACCGGCGGCAACGAGGCCAACAAGGGCGTGAACCCGGACGAGGTCGTCGCCATCGGCGCCGCCCTGCAGGCCGGTGTCCTCAAGGGTGAGGTCAAGGACGTCCTGCTCCTCGACGTGACCCCGCTGTCCCTCGGTATCGAGACCAAGGGCGGCATCATGACCAAGCTCATCGAGCGGAACACGACGATCCCGACCAAGCGGTCCGAGATCTTCACCACCGCCGAGGACAACCAGCCCTCCGTGCAGATCCAGGTCTACCAGGGCGAGCGCGAGATCGCGGCGTACAACAAGAAGCTCGGGATGTTCGAGCTGACCGGCCTGCCGCCCGCCCCGCGCGGTGTCCCGCAGATCGAGGTCGCCTTCGACATCGACGCCAACGGCATCATGCACGTGACCGCGAAGGACCTGGGCACGGGCAAGGAGCAGAAGATGACCGTCACCGGCGGCTCCTCGCTGCCGAAGGACGAGGTCGACCGGATGCGCCAGGAGGCCGAGAAGTACGCGGAGGAGGACCACGCCCGCCGCGAGGCCGCCGAGTCGCGCAACCAGGGCGAGCAGCTCGTCTACCAGACCGAGAAGTTCCTCAAGGACAACGAGGACAAGGTCCCGGGCGACATCAAGACCGAGGTCGAGGCCGCCGTCGCCGAGCTGAAGGAAGTCCTCAAGGGCGAGGACACCGCCGAGATCCGCACGGCCACCGAGAAGGTCGCCGCCGTCTCGCAGAAGCTCGGCCAGGCCCTGTACGCCGACGCGCAGGCCGCGCAGGCCGCGGGCGGCGAGGCCGGCGCGGGCGCCGGTGACGCCAAGGCCGACGACGACGTCGTCGACGCCGAGATCGTCGACGAGGACCGTGAGCGCAAGGACGGTGCCGCGTGACGGAGGAGACCCCGGGCTTCGACGAGCAGCAGCCGCAGTCGGCTCAGCCGCAGCAGCCTGATGTCCCCTCCGGCTCCGAGGACGCCGAGCCGAAGGCCGCCCCCCAGGAGGGGGCGGCCCCGGCCGGGGACGCGGCGGCGACGGCCCAGGTGGCCGGTCTGACGGCACAGCTGGACCAGGTGCGTACGGCGCTCGGTGAGCGCACGACGGACCTCCAGCGCCTCCAGGCCGAGTACCAGAACTACCGCCGCCGGGTCGAGCGCGACCGGATCACGGTCAAGGAGATCGCCGTCGCGAACCTCCTGACCGAACTCCTGCCCGTGCTCGACGACATCGGCCGGGCGCGGGAGCACGGCGAGCTCGTCGGCGGCTTCAAGTCCGTCGCCGAGTCGCTGGAGACCGTCGCGGCGAAGATGGGCCTGCAGCAGTTCGGCAAGGAGGGCGAGCCCTTCGACCCGACCATCCACGAGGCCCTGATGCACAGTTACGCGCCCGACGTCACCGAGACGACGTGCGTGGCGATTCTCCAGCCGGGGTATCGCATCGGCGAGCGCACCATCCGCCCCGCGCGGGTGGCCGTGGCCGAACCGCAGCCCGGCGCGCAGACCGTCAAGGCCGAGGAGGCAGAGGGTGCCTCCGGTGCCGACGACAAGGAGAGCGGTGGCCCGGACGAGGGCTGACGCAGGCGGCATGCAGGGTGAGCGGAAGGAGGGACGTCGCGGATGAGTACCAAGGACTTCATCGAGAAGGACTACTACAAGGTCCTCGGCGTCCCCAAGGACGCCACCGAGGCCGAGATCAAGAAGGCGTACCGCAAACTCGCCCGCGAGTTCCACCCGGACGCCAACAAGGGGAACGTCAAGGCCGAGGAGCGCTTCAAGGAGATCTCCGAGGCGAACGACATCCTCGGTGACCCCAAGAAGCGCAAGGAGTACGACGAGGCCCGCGCCCTCTTCGGCAACGGCGGCTTCCGCCCGGGGCCGGGCGCAGGCGGCGGCTCGTTCAACTTCGACCTGGGCGACCTCTTCGGAGGCGGCGCCCAGGGCGGGGGACAGGCGGGCGGCTTCGGCGGGGGCATCGGCGATGTCTTCGGCGGCCTGTTCAACCGGGGCAGCTCCGGCACCACGCGGGTGCAGCCCCGGCGCGGCCAGGACATCGAGTCCGAGGTCACGCTGAGCTTCACCGAGGCCATCGAGGGGGCGACCGTACCGCTCAGGATGTCCTCGCAGTCGCCCTGCAAGGCCTGTTCCGGCACCGGCGACGCCAACGGCACACCCCGCGTGTGCCCGACGTGCGTCGGCACCGGCCAGGTCGCGCGGGGCTCCGGCGGCGGCTTCTCCCTGACCGACCCGTGCCCCGACTGCAAGGGCCGGGGCCTGATCGCCGAGGACCCCTGCGACATCTGCAAGGGGTCGGGCCGCGCCAAGTCCTCCCGCACCATGCAGGTCAGGATCCCGGCGGGCGTCTCCGACGGCCAGCGGATCCGGCTGCGGGGCAAGGGCGCGCCGGGCGAACGGGGCGGGCCGGCAGGCGACCTGTACGTCGTCGTGCACGTCGACCCGCACCCGGTGTTCGGCCGCAAGGACGACAACCTCACGGTGACCGTCCCGGTGACCTACGCCGAGGCGGCCCTGGGCGGTGAGGTCCGGGTCCCGACCCTGGGCGGACCGCCGGTCACCCTGAAACTGCCTCCGGGCACCCCCAACGGCCGTACGATGCGGGCCCGGGGCAAGGGCGCCTTCCGCAAGGACGGCACCCGCGGGGACCTGCTGATCACCGTCGAGGTGAGTGTTCCGAAGGACCTGTCGGGGAAGGCTCGTGACGCCCTGGAGGCGTATCGCGAGGCGACCGCGGGCGAGGACCCGCGGGCGGAGCTGTTCCAGGCCGCGAAGGGAGCATGAAGGTGATGGACGGCCGCCGTAGGCAGAACCCGTTGGGCAGAGCGTACGAGCTGACGGAAGAAACACCGGTGTACGTCATCTCGGTGGCCGCCCAGCTCTCCGGTCTGCACCCGCAGACCCTGCGCCAGTACGACCGTCTCGGCCTGGTCTCCCCGGACCGCACCGCCGGGCGCGGCCGTCGCTACTCGGCCCGTGACATCGAACTGCTGCGCACCGTGCAGCAGTTGTCGCAGGACGAGGGCATCAACCTGGCCGGCATCAAGCGCATCATCGAGCTGGAGAACCAGGTCGCGGCCCTCCAGTCGAGGGTCGCCGAGATGGAGGCCGCCCTCGACGGCGCCGCCGCGACCATGCGCCAGCGCGAGGCGGCCGTCCACGCCTCGTACCGGCGCGACCTGGTGCCGTACCAGGAGATGCAGCAGAGCAGCGCGTTGGTGGTGTGGCGGCCGAAGGGGCGTCAGACGCCGTCGGACTGACCATTACCCGTACACGGAAGGGCCCGGAGGTTCACCTGAACCTCCGGGCCCTTCCGCGTCGAGCGTCAGCTCTGGGGGCCCAGTTCGGTCGCGGTCACGACCTCGGCCTCGCCGGTCCGCTCAGTCGCCCATGCCGAGGCCCGGATCGGGGCGCTCGTGGCCGGGGGGCGGTTGCTGAGGCCGCCGGGTGGCGGGATCGGGTGCGCGGGCGGCGCCGCGCTGGGGCATGCCGACTTCCCAGAGGGGGGTGGCGGGTGCGGGCCGGTCGGCTGCGGGGCCGGTGGGTGCCGGTCCGCCGGGGGTGGGAGCGCTCGGAGTCCGCTCGGCGGTGGGCGCCTGCCGGCGCGGCTCGGTCTCCTTCTGTGGTGGGGCGGTGTTCGCGGGGCCCCCGCCCCGCGTCCCCGGCTCCGTCTCCGCAGCCGTTTCCCGGGTCAGGTCCGGGCGGCGCCAGCGTTCCGGGACGGTCGACCTGTGGTGCACGGCGCTCTCGTCGCCCGCCTGAACCGCTGCCACGGCCCGTGCGCGCAGCGCGCTCTGGCGGGCGACGGGGGCGAAGCCGGGGGCGGCGTTGCCGGTTTCGGAGGGCAGACCTCGAAGGCCCATGTCGTTCAACTGCTGCTGGAGGCCGGACTCCGGGGCGAAGATCTCGCGCGGCAGCTGCCAGGAGGCCGCGCCGTCCACGTCGACCCTGTGTTCCTTGCCGTCGACGGTGAAGGTGAGGCCGTAGCCGATGTACTGGTCGTCCTTGTCGAACTGCAGGTCACCGGAGATCTCCCCGCCCCGCTCCCGCACTTCGTCGGCCAGGACCTGGAGGGCGGGCGGGAGCGGGTTGGTACGGCCGAGGCTGGTGACGTAGCCCTGCGCCTGGAGCACCTTCCGCTGCCTGTTCTCCCCCTCTCCCTCCTCGTAGGGGATCTGGAAGCGGGTCTCGCCGGACTGCTCGTCCCGATAGGTCTCGATGGCGCCCACTCGGGCCCTGATGAACGTCAGACGTCCGTCACCGCGCGGCCCGTACGCCTCCTCCATCGCCGGGAACTGGACCTGGTGCCGCAGCGCCGGTGGCGGCGCCGAGCCGATGATCGTGACGTGGGCGTCCGGGTTCTGCATGAGGATGATCTCGGCGTTGGCCACTCCGGTGCCGCCGGAGCCCGCGACGACCCAGTCCTTCGCCCGGCGCGCGTCGAAGCGGTTCTCGGCGACCTCGTCGCCGAGCAGCGCGCGGCCCGGTGCCTCCTCCCGTGCGGTCTCCCATGTAGCGGTCGCGCCGAGGGCGCCGAAACAGTTGTCGATGCGGGCCTTGTCGGGGCCGAGGCCGGTGGTGAGGGCGTCCATCAGCGGTGAGGATTCAAGGACGCCGAGTACCGTACGGGCGTCCGTGCCGCCCCGCTCGGCCTGGGTCAGCCAGGCCCGCAGCTCGGCCGCGTAGGGCAGGCCCTCGTCCTCCAACTCCCGCAGGCGGTGCCCGATCAGCCGCACAGCCTCGCTGCGGCTCTCCACGGCGTGTTCGCCGCGTGGCATGCCGGGGACGACCTCGGGGGTCAGACCTGTGGCGATGCTCGGGGTGCCGTCGCAGGCCACCCACAGTGGGGGCGGGGTCTCCTTGCCCTCCTCGGTCGGCCTCTGGATCTCGGCGAGGAGCTCGCCGTTCCGGCCGAGCCGCAGGCGCGCGTGGCCGTTCACCACGTCGCCCCGGGTGGCGAGTTGGTCCTCCCAGATCCGTACGGCCTCGACGGGCAGGCGGTCCCCCGGGTGTTCGACCGTGGAGTACGGATCGACTCCCATCCACTGGGCGAGGTCCCGGTCCTGGTCAGCCGACTGCACGATGCCCCGGCCGGGGTCCAGGTGCCACCGGCCCGCCCCGTCGATCAACAGCGCGTCCGTGTCCCGCCCGGTCAGGCTCGCACCGCCGCCGATCACCACACGGCGGGTCGGGAACTCGCCCTGAGCCAGATGCCCTTCGATCGCCTGCTCGGTGCGTGTGCTGATCTGAGCGCGGTACTCCGCCCATTGGGTGGCCGCCGTCGCCAGCTGGTCGCGGGGGAGGGGGAGACCGTTCTGGTCGTAGCCCGGCATGGGCATGGTGACGTCACGCCGACCGATGAAGGCCTCGACCTGACGCTCGGCGCGCAGGGCGGCGTCGCGGGAGGCTTGGAGGGCGGTGGCGTCGGTGGGGGTGAGGTGTTCTATGGGGTGGGCGAGGGTGGCGATCAGGCGTTTCGCATCGGATGAGAGGAGGCCGTTCGACACGGCGTACCGTCTGTTCGCGGCCCGGGACTCGGTCGTGAACCGCTCCGAGTCGGCCATGGGCGCTACCGGCCGGAGACCACACTCGTCGAGCAGAGCCGAGAGGTCGGCGCGTGCCTCGGCCTGTTGCGCACCCGCAAGAGTAGGTTCGGACGTGCGGGCGGCGAGCCAGTTCAGCTCGGCGATACGTCCGTGATCCCGGCTCGACAGTTCGTGCCGGTTGCCGAGGTCGGTCTCCTGGCTCAGGAGGTTCTCGCGAATGGGTGCCAGACCCTGATTCGACCGGTCACGAGTGGCGATGAGTTCGCCCACCTCGTGGGCCAGCACACGGGTCAGGAATTCGCTGGGCAGACGGTCGGATATCTGCACGACGTACTGATCCGTCGTCGTGTTCGTCATCGTTCTGGAGACCACCCCGGAGACCATCGGAATGGCGTCCAGCCACAAATGAGCCGAGCCGCCCTGGGCGTCCTCCAGGGCGAAGTACTCTCTTCCGTCCTCCGATCGTCTCTCGTCGATCGACTTGAATCGCTCTCCGAGTACGACGGATGCCACGGCCGGAAGTTCGTGTTTCACCGCCGCGATCAGAGCGGCTTGCCGGGCTCGCAACCGCGTGTCGGTAGCCGTCGTGTCCACGTGATGTTCCTCCCCCGTATCCGCGCAGACGAATGCGCCGAACAACCCTTAGGATCATGTCATGTTGACAGCGCGCTCATCGGCCGAAGCACACCTGTACATGGACCTGCATCGTTGTGAGTGCGGGTCGGGGGACTTTGACCGTCAGCACAGGCTGGAGCTGCGCGGCGACGTCCTCGTCGCGGTGTACGAGGGTGCTTGCAGGCAGTGTGGAAGCACCCGCCGTTTCGAGTTCCGCATGGCGGAAGAGGTTCCCCCGCCGCCGCCTGCGTTCGGTGGTCCGGAGCCGTCGCAGATCATCGACCCGGGGGAGTTTGAGGCGGTTGCAGGTCGACTTGCTGAATCCACTGGAATTCAGCTCCTCAACACGCCTGAGTCCGAGCATTACCAGTTTCGCGGCGCGATCGCCTATGCCGTCGCAGCGTACGAGGAGATGCTGAAGTTTCTCCCGCCGGGCGAGGATTCCATTCCGGCCAGCGCCTTCACGTCCGAGGTGGGTAAGGCTCGCTATCGACGCGATCCGGGAAATTATGACCGCGACATTCTGGAGCTGAATGTGCGGGTGGCGCGAGCGGTCCTCAACGACATCGACGAGGTCAGCGCCAAGGGCGGAGACGCCACCTCCGGCACCTGATCAGGCGTTTCCGTTCGATGTCTCGGACGCGGGTGGCACGGGGTCGCTGACGAACCAACCCCGCTGCGGTACGGCGTACACCCACCCTTCATCGGCCAGCAGGCCGAGCCCCCGGCGCACGGTCGTGCGGGCGATCCCGTACCGCTGCACGAGCTGGGCCTCACTCGGCAACATCCGCCCGGGCTGCCAGTCGCCGCGCAGAATCTGCGCGCGGAGGATCTCGGCCAGCTGCCGGTACGGGGTCAGTGGCGCGCCGTGGTCGATCTCAGCGTCAGGGTTCATGGAGTCGACGCTAGGCAAGTGCACTGATAGCCGCACCGGCAGATACGTCTCGGGACTAAGCGATACAAGTCGATACAAGGCGCTACCATGGAGGCGATGAAACGCCCTGGCCGGAAGGGTGAGAGCTTCTGGCCAGGGCTGAGCCGACTGAATGGAGTCGACCCATGCGCAGCCTACTGGCCGCGATTCTGAGCCTCTTCCTGCCTGCTCGTGGGGTGCATCGCGCTGTTGCGCCGCCCCTGACCTCAGCTCCCGTGTCTCCGCCCGAGTGGCGGCCCGCACCCCCGTGCCCGTTCCTCGGTGACGTCATCAGGGTCGATGGGGCGCCGTTGGTCCGGCCGTACGTCGTGCTCTGGGAGCGCGAGCGGGACGAACTCGATCGGCGGCGGCTTCAGCGGGCGCGGCGTCGGGCGGCGGTTCTCGCGACGATGGGACAGGACTGCCCGTGGGAGGCCGCCGTATGAGCGCGCCGCGTCTCCGCGGCCTCGGCGTCGATCCGGCGACCGGCCGCGAGGCCCTCGCGGACACACGTCCCGGCGGTCTGCTCAACGCGCTCGCCGACGCGCACGCGCTGCGGGCCGCCGCCGTACTGGTGACGGTCGTGGGCGCCGTCCTGGACGCGGGCAAGGCATCGGACGCCGAACTCGCTTCCTTCGTGCCGGCCTTGTGTGCGGCGCTCGAAGAATGCGTCGGCATCATGGCGGCGGACGGGCGGTGACGGGGGAGGGCGCCGACCGTAGGGCCGTAGCGGCGGTGGGGGCGTAGCGGCGGTGGGTGGTCGGGGAATTCCCTGGGCACCCACCTGCCGGCAGGTGCCCCGCGGCAGCACCCCTGAGGGAGATGGATGACGTGACCATGATCGAATAGGGTCGGGTGTGGTCGCGCGCACGCGCGCGCGAAACGTGGGCCGACTCGGGGGAGAACGCACGTGGACACGGGAACGGGGCTGCGGGGGTTCGTCCGCCTGGCGTTCGCCGGCCCGGTGGTGCGGGCCGCTCCGATCCGTCCCGACCGGATATCGGACCCGGTCATCGACCGACTCCAGCGGGCCCGGACGATGCTGGGGCTACTGGCCGGCGTCTGGCTGGTGATGGCCTACCCGATGCGGAAGGGCCGGGAGGACTTCGTCCTGGGCAAGGTGGAGCACCTGATGATCGGCTGCGCCGTCCTGGTGGCCGCCGGAGCCGTGGGCATCACGGTCTTCATCGTCGCCGCGCGCCCGCCGCTGCGCCGCCTGTACGCGCGCCGTCTCGTCAGTCCGCTGACCGTGCTCGGCGTCCTCGCCCTGGAGATGGGCATGTTCTGGCTCATGCTCCAGGCGGTGCGGGGCAACGTGCTGTCTCCCGACGGCCTCAACGCGTGGTTGTCCGATTCCGACGACTCGGAGGCGGGGGCCGGTACCGTGCTCCTCGGCCTGGTGCTGGGCCTGCTGGCCCTCTTGGCCCCCATCGCCTATTTCCTGCTGATGCTCGTCTCCGCGGTACTCATTCTGGTGACCACCTACTCGGCGCTGAACTCGTGTTTCCGCGTCGGTGATGTGCACGAGCTGCTGCCCGGACTCCTCTCGCCCCTGCTGTTCTGGTCGTTGTTCTTCATCAGCCTCTCCGACGGTCCCGACGTCTCGGCTCCGCCGGAGGTGCTGTACGCATTCCTGCTCGGCGGGCCGCTGTCGGTGACAGCGCTGTCGGTGTGGGAGATACGGCGTCTGCGCACGAAGTACGGCATGAACTTGCGGACCGCGTTGGCCCGTTAGGGCCACCGCCACCGCGCGCGGACGAAGGCCCGGAGCGGACCGGGCTCAGCTCAGTCCAACTGTTCCGTCGTCCCGTCCGGGTGGATCAGGAGGCGGATGGCGCCGCCGTAGCGGTTGTCGGTGATCGTCGCCGGGGTGGGGGCGCCGAGTTGCTGGGCTCGTTGTTGCAGGATCGACAGGACGACGTCCTGGATGTCGCCGTAGGGCGGGGCGGTGACCGGGACGCCGTCGATGAGGCCGGCGTTGGGGGAGAAGACGTGGACCTGGGCGTCGGGCACGGCGGCGGGTGCCGGGCCCTGGCTCGGGAACGGTTCGGTCATCGGGGGCTGGGGTTCCTTCCGGCTCAGGTCAGGCGCTTTTCGCCTCTCCCCGTTCGGGGAGGAGGCTGTCGTCGACGTCATGGACGTCCTCGACACGCAGGACGTCCAGAACGCGAGCGTACGTGCCGCGCGAGAGGCGTTGCAGACGGCCCGACTTCACCAGGGCGGACAGGACGTTGCTGATCGTCTTCGACGGGTCGCCGTAGACCCCGGAGGGGAGGGCGCGCAGGACGTCGCGGGCGGAGAAGGCGCCGGGGAAGCCGGCGACGGCCTTCTCGACGGCCGCGCGGATGCTGGGGGTGGAGGGGGTGCGGCGGGTCTGCCCCGCTGAGGTGGCCGCTCCGGTCCCGACGAGATGGTGGCCGCCGTGCAGGGGGTGCGCCGCCGGGTGGGCCGCGGGCGCGACCGATCGCGGGAGGCAGTCGTGGAACTCGCGCACGGCTGTGCGGATCGTGCCCAGGGGAGCGTCGACGGTTCCGTCGCCGCCGGCCGCCAGCATCGTCGCGACCTTCTCTATGTTCGCGAGGGTGGCGGCCAGTTCGCGCAGCAGCGGTTCCAGGAAGTCGCGGCGGAGCGCGGTCACCGGGTCGCTGGTGGCGAGTTCGACGGAGACGGAGCCGGTGAGGGGGCGGCGGGGCGGGAGGGGTGTGCCTGCGGCGTCCTCGGGGGCGTCGGCGGCGTCCGGGAGCAGTGACTCGACGGCTTCTCGTACGGCGGACAGGTCCCGCGGGGCTTCGGTGGCCGGATCGGCGACGCCGCCGGGCATGCACGTCAGCAGCGTGACGAGCTGTTCGAGGCTGGTGAGCGCGGGGAGGGCGGAGCGCACCAGCGGGCCGAGCACGGCCTGCCGTACGGCCAGGGCGGGATCCTCGTACGAGAAGGTGATCCGTTGCCCGGCCTCGGCCGCTGCCATGGGTTCCTCGCTCCTGTCGTTCGCCGGTCCGGGCGTGTGTGGCGGCGCGCCCGGTGCGGGCGGCTGTCTGTGTGTTGGCTGTGAGCTGGTGTGCGAATGCAACAGCGATGTCAAAGCGGGGCGCTGCGGTTGTTCTCTCAACAGGCCTTGATCATGCGCGAGTTGCCCTTGAAGCAGGTCGAACGCGTCGAGGACTCGCTCCAGTTCGGGAAGATCCGGCGCGGGTGGACGACGGGTTCCGGGGTGCGCCGCGGAGTCGTCCGCGCGGGACCGGAGACGGGTCAGCCGGCGGGGGACGGAGCCGGAGTCGAAGGGGACCGCGGCGTGGGCCGGGAGGTCGCCGTTCTCGTCGCCGAGGCCGAGCGCGCGGCGCAGCGCCCGCCGGTCCTCCCGGGTGGTGGCCGCCGTGTAGCCGTACGGCTCGGCGTACGCGACCGCGTCCTGGAGACATTCCGCCCAGAGCGGGCAGGATGCGCACAGGTCGCGTGCGGTGCGGAGGAGGACGAGGTGCTGGCGGCGCTGATCGGGTGCGACGCCCGCGGCTGTCGCCATCGCCGATGCCGCTGCCGCCGCTGTGGCGTCGGGGCCGTGGAGGCCCTGCGGGTGCTCCGAGTTGTCCAGCAGTGGGTGTTGAAAGACGTCCGGCCGACGCCGACAGGGCAGAGCCGCGTCGGGTATGTGGGCCTCCCGTACGACCGCCTTGCGGGCGGGTCGCGCGGGCAGCCTGGCCAGCGTCGTATGGCTCGCCATACGCATGAGTAATAGCCCCCGTGGTGATCTGTGATCGCGGGGGACTCTAGAACAAGTTGTCAAACTCATGCAACGCATGTGCAAAGTACTGGCCAGAAACGAACAGTGACGCGACGAATCATTCACAAGAGCCTCAACTGTCCGCCGTTTCACGGGTGTCACGCCGACGCGACCGCCCGATGACCTGCAAGGCCTTTCTGCCCCGGGCCGTCAGGGCCTTCGCGGTTGCGCCGCGTACGGCGAGCACTCCGAGCACGCCCACGAAACCGATCGGCACGCCTGCCTCCGGCACGAACATGCCGACGATCGACCCGATGACCAGGATCACATCGGCGAGCACGACCGTGACGCCGCGCCGGCCCGGATGCTCCTTCACCATCCAGGCGCCGAGCAGGGCCATTCCGGCCAGCGCCCAGTAGCCGAAGGCGGCCGTTCCGGTGACGGCGGCGCTCGTGTTCATGCGTGCCGTGTCGCCTGCCGCCGAGAAGTAACCGCTGAAGGCGGCCGCGAGGATCGTCGAGGCGAGGGCGAGGAGGAGCTGGGTGCGGCGGCGCAGGAGCCAGATCACTCCCGCGAGCAGCAGGACCACGCCGACCATCACGAACGCGGCGCCGCTCTGCGAGGCGATCGCGAAGAGGGTGTAGGCGGCGGCCAGGCCCAGGACGATGCGGGGGAGGAGGCGGACGGCCCAGACGTCGTTCTTGTCCTGGTGGAGGAGGCGGCGGAGACGAGATGCGCCGCGACTGCCGATACTGCTGGTACGTGTCTCTGGAGTGCGGCTCATGGGGCCGGTCACTCTCCCATGCCGGCGGCCTGCGCCTGCTCGGGGGTGGGTGGGGTTGGGACGGACGTCGCCGGAACCGAAGGCGCCGATGAGGGCTTCACGGTCACGCCGGGCAGGAAATGCATGCCGGGGGCGGTCTGCGGCGCGGCGTCCAGTGGTGGGGTGGGGCGGGCGGCCACCTTGGCGTTCACTTCCACGCCGGGGAGGTAGACGCCGTGGGTGCTGGCGACGGCGGGTGGCCCGGACTTCGCGGCGGGAGGCGTTGGAGTCTGCTCGGCGTCCAGAACCGGCGCCGGCTGTTGCTCTCCGAGGCCGGGGGCGGTGGCTTCCTGCTCCGCTCCCAGGTCTGGATTCCGCTCGGCAGCCTTCTCGGCTTCGGCCTCGGCCTGCTGCTGGTCCAACAGCGTGACCTGTTCGCACACTTCGAGAATGGCGGCGCGTTGGGCCTCCGGGGTGGACAGTGACTTGAGGTGATCCAGGTCCAGGTATCCGGACTCCCAGTACTTCTGGGGCGGGGGACTTTCGGGGTCGGGCGCGAAGAAATGAACGTGCGAGCGGACCCGTGACTCGGAGAGGAGCTGCTGACTCTCGGGCGGCAGACCTTGCAGGGTCTGCTCCGAGAGGTCGTACATGAAATGGATGTTGTCGGCGCCGATCGTCTTGCGCAGTTGGGGCAATTCGGTCTCGTAGGCGACGCTCCAGGGCGCGAGTTCCCCCGCGAAGAGGATCGCTTCGCCATCGGTGGCCTTGGCGTAGTTCTCCGACAGGGCGCCCCAGGCTTGGCGAGCCAGGGCGTTGCCCTTCGTCTTGTCGAGGTGCAATGCCTCTTGCACCTCGGGGTCCCACAGGTGCAACAGTCCCAGAGCGTGCCCGCCCGGTGTGCCCTCCAAGTAGCGCGCGCTGCCGGGCCTGCTGTCGTTCTCCATATCGGACCAGATGGCAGCGAGGAACTGGCTGCTCAGCACCTTGTCCGTCGGAAGGTCTGGGTGAGGAATGCCGTAGGACCAGAAAGCCGACTTCATGCCCGTATGCGGAGCCTGGACGTCCAGCTCCTTGGCGTAGTCGACCACGTATTCCTCGATGGTCTTGCCGACAGCTGCAGCCGCCTGGATAACGTCGTTGGCGATTCGCTCGACGTCGTCCTCGGTCAGAGGACTGTCCGCCTCGACCTGGAGACCGAGGGCTCGTTGAATGGGTGTTTGGACGGCGGTACCCGCAGTCACTCGGCCTCCCGTGGGTAACAGTCCACATTGATCATTACTCCGCGCACGCCCACCCCGCTCGGGGTGACTCCGCCGCTGAACGCCTTGAGCACGATGACCGGATCTTCAGCACCCGTGCCCCTCCAGAAAGTGAGCCGGTACGGGTTGTGGGTGCGGAGGCGCCGCTCGCGTGAGGGGAGCCAGCGTTCGTTGCCCCGAGGCTCGGGAAACGCGGGATCGTCCCAGGCACCGGAGAACTCCGGAGTACCGAATACTTCGCGGGCTGCCGCTTCGTACCTGGGCCAAACCTCAGCCGCCGTCTCCAGCACCTGATCGTTCTCGTCGGAGTTGTTGGCCGTGATGTTCCAGGTTGTCCAACCCAGTGACCGGACCGGACTCCAGCCCCCGCCGATCAGAGGCGTCAGGGTCAGCCGGCCTCCCGTCGCGGTGCGCACGGCGAGGACCCGGTCCTCCGGCAGCGGCTTCCAGCCGAACAGCGCGCACCAGTCGTTCAGGGCGGGTCCCGGGTTGGGCGGCCCCGCCCAGATCGCGGGCCAGTCCACGTGCTCCAAGCCGTCCAGTTCCTCGGCCAGGCGCTGCGGTGATTCGTCGATCTGGATGGTCGGCATGTCTGCTCCTGCGTCTTTCGCTCGTGTGTCGGCTCTGTCAGGCCGGTCCGGGACGTCCCGCGACCTGCGGCGCGTGACAGCTGAGCCCGATCCTCGCATCGGCCGGTGTCGGCTCGGCCGGTGAGCCCGTCCCGAGCGTCATCTTCAGCTCGATCACCGGAGCCTCCGACGAGCTGAACCACCACACCGCTACCCGGCGCGGATCCCGGTTGGCCAGGCGCCATTCAGAGCTGTACCAGGGACCGCGGCCGGGCAGTTCCGGGAAGCCCGCGGCGTCCCATGCGCCGCTCCAGTACGGGGCGCCCATGAGGCCCTGCAGAGCGTCGAGGTAGGTGTTCCAACGGGTCTCCGCCAGGTCAGTGACTCGCTGGTTCTCGGTCGTGCCGCTCGCCCGGGCCGACCACACCGTGTGCTCCACCCGGGTCACGGGCTGACTCGGCGCGGTGGATGCCAGATGCAGGCGGCCTCCCAACGCCGTACGCACCCGCAGCCCCGCCTCGAACCACAGCGGACGCCAGCCGAAGCCCGCGCACCAGTGGGCGCGCTTGGCCTCGTCCTCGGGCACGCCCGCCCATACCGTGGGCCAGTCCACGCCGAAGAACCGCTGGAGTTCCGCGACCAGCTGGTCGGGCGTGCGGTCGGCGGTCAGGGCGGGCATGCAGTGTCTCCTCGGAGTGGGCCGGTGCGCCGAGCGGGCGGACCGGGTCGGCTAGACGCGGCCGCTCGGGCCACGGGGGTCCCGTGGGGCAGGCGACGGAGCGGGCGGAGTGGGGTCCGCCTGAGCGGGCCGCCGCGGGGACGGCTGCGGCTCCTGGCGTGGTGCGGGAGCAGCGGGCGCGGGGCTCGGCGCGGGTGCGGGTGTGGGCGACGGCTGTGGGGTCTGCGTACCGCTCGATCCGCTGACGCGTCCGCTGCGCCTGGGCGCGGTGGACGTCTGCCCTTCCGGCTCCGGCTGTGCGCCCTCGCCGTGCCGCTGCTCGCGGAGCTCGCGCGCGTCCTCCCTCGCCAGGTAGGCGTCCTTGCGCTGCTCGCGCCTGGACTGGCCGAGCCAGCCCTTGCGCTGCATCGCGTCCCGGTACTTGCCCTTGAACGCGAGCTTGTCCACCGCCCAGGCGCCGTTGCGTGCCGCGCTGCCTGTTGCCCGGCCCATTCCCTTGGCGGCGGTGCCTGCGACTCGGCCGGTCTGGCGGGCAGTGGTGCCGGCCGTGGAGACGGCGAGTCCGGGAGCCACGGCGGCCGCCTTGTTGAACGTGGCGCTCGCGGCGTCGCCGACGCCCAGCGCGTCCTCCGCCCCCGCGACCTGCGGTGAGAACTTCCCGGACAGCAGGTTCTTCAGCAGCATGACGACGGAGATGGTGACCAGCAGCAGCATCAGCAGCTGCATGCCCAGCGGGACCGGCAGAGGCAGGATCAGCTGGTAGAAGAGCAGCAGGACGGTCAGGATGACGCCGAAGCCGGCGCGCAGTACGAAGCTGTGCACGAAGGTCTGCCACCAGCCCCTGAGGAGCTTCTGCTGGGTCGGGTGGATCGAGATGATCGCGACCAGCGGCAGCAGGATGATCATGATGAGGGTGACCGAGTGCCACAGCAGCGTCAGCGCGCTGAGCACGACGACCATGATGCCGACGATCAGTGAGGCGATGAGCGCGTAGACGCCCATGGTGATGCGGTTGCCGGGTTTGTGGCCGCTCCACTGCTCGTACACGCGGGACTTCTCGTTCTTGGCGATGTAGTTGCGCAGTTCTCCGTACTGGTTCTCCTTGTGCTTCATGACACCGCCGTCCACCTCCGACCAGTTCTTGTAGTAGTCGAAGTTGGTCACTGACTGGACGTTGACCTGCTTGACCCGCAGATCGGTGCACCGCGCCTTCTCGCCGAAGTCGCATGTCGTGGAACCCTTGTACTCCATGCGCTTCTTGCCCGGATCGCCGAACTGGCCGATGGCCCACGGGCGGAACGCCAGCGTGTCGTACATGGCGCAGCTGGATATCCGCATGCCGCGCTGCGGCGCGTTGGCGGCCAGGTCGCAGGGCGGTTCGATGTCGTCCACCGCTCCGCCCAGTACCGCCTCGGTCAGTGCGGCGTTTCCTTGGGCGATTCCTGAGTCGGCGGTCTCGACCACGCGCGTGTAGTTGTTGTCGACCAGGAACGCCGACACCGCGATCACGACGAACGCGGCCCAGCCCACTCCGGCCCAGACCTCGCGTACGTCGCCCTTGCGCCACTTGCCGAACACCCAGAGCCCGGTGAGCAGGATCATGGTGGGCACGGCGATCTGGAAGACGTTCTTGTTCAGCCGGTCGACGACACTGTTCTTGCCCTCGACGGTGCCCTCGTACAGTGCGGCGAGCGGGCTGGGGTTGGAGGAGATCTCCTTGATGCTGATGGAGGCGCGGGTGATGAATTTGCTGAGGTCGAACACCATCTGGGCGATGGAGTTGTAGATCTCGTTCTGGATGCTGCAGTCGTCGTCATCCGCGTTCTCGCCGCGCTCGCCCTGCTTCGCCTGGTCCTGGCTCTGCTGGGTCGAGGCCCAGTTGAGCCCTCGCAGCGCGCCGAGTTCGTAGACGGTGTAGTCCCCGGGGGCCCCGTCCAGGCGGACGGCGCCGGAGACCAGCTCACGCTTGCCGGCCCACTGCTTCACCGAAGGGAAGATGTTCTCCGAGGCCCCCGGCATGTCGGCTTTTTGGTTGATGCTGTCCGACGTCCAGTCACAGGTGTCGAAGAGGGCCTTCGCCGACTGCGGTGTGGAGAGCGAGAGCGCGATCACCCCGAGCGCCACGAACAGCGCGGCGCGTGCCGCGACACCGGCGCTGACCAGTGTTTTGAGGAGGGGGCGCCTCGGTCGGCGCCGTGCCGGGCGGTCGGCGCGGGGCCGGCTGAGGGTCAGCATGAGAATCCTTCGGAGCGGATCAGACGTCTGCGGGGATGTACGTGGTCACAACGCACCCGTCGGCCTGCGCGGGCTTCTTCTCGTAGCCGCTCGGCACCTCGAACTCGGGGTCACACGCCAGGTACTTGAGGCCGGACGTCCGCAGAGCAGTGGCCGTCTGGTCGTCCTGCGGGTACACCGCGAAGTCCTTGCCGATGAGGATGCCGCTGTAGCCCTTCTCCTTCATGGTCGTCTGGAACTGCTTCATGTCCGAGATCAGCAGCAACGTGTTGGGGTGGTCGTACTGGTCCATGCAGACGGCACGGTCCTTGATCGCCCAGACCGGGTCGGTCGACTGGTCCTCCTCGAGCCAGGCGGCGTACCGATCCGCCTGTGTGGAGGCGTCGTACTCCTTGCCGGTCTGGAGGTCCAAGCAAGCGGCGTGCTGGTTGAGGAAGTACTCGATGGACGCCATGTCCGAAGCCGACGGGAGGTCGTCGGGCTGCTTCTCGCCGGTGGACTCCTCGCTCCCCTTGCCGGCCTCCGCGCTCGCCTTGCCTGAGGGCTTCTCCGCCTCGTCGTCGCCACCGCATGCCGCGACCGACGTGGACATGAGCAGGAGGGCGCCGACGGTGAGTGCTCGTTTGATTCGCATGGTCCTTCTTCGGCTGTGGGGCTTCGAGTGGGGGGAGCAGCTGCTCGGACGCGTGGAGGTCACACCGT
This sequence comes from Streptomyces sp. NPDC057438, assembly GCF_042802995.1. Taxonomy (NCBI): domain Bacteria; kingdom Bacillati; phylum Actinomycetota; class Actinomycetes; order Kitasatosporales; family Streptomycetaceae; genus Streptomyces; species Streptomyces sp. NPDC057438. Next base: position 81,803 of record NZ_JBHVDD010000013.1, on the reverse strand, counting down.
GGCCGTCTCCGTGGCCGTCGTCTCCGGGGCCGCGGGGCGGGCCGGGTCCTCCGTCATCTCCTGGAGGAACGTCCAGTCCCACACGCTCAGCGGTGGGTTGACGCCCTGGCGGGCCGGGCGGGTGGTGCCGTTGGTGTCCGTGGCCGCGAGGATCTCCTTGAAGACCAGGTCGACGGCGACCGTGCCGACGCGCTTGTCGGCGTCGCGCTGCAGGCAGACACCGGTACGGAGTTCCTGGAGCGCGGCGATGACCTTCGGGTCGTCCTCGGGGCGGCCGAGGAGCGGGGCCACCAGGGACGCCTCCTGCGCTGACTTCTGCTTGAACGCGAAGACCGTGTGGATCTGGTTGGCGCCACCGCTGCGGGCCTCGGAGTCCTCGATCTGGACGAGGTCGATGGCCTGCTGGGTGATCAGGACGGTGACCGCCAGGTAGGAGCGGCCCTGCTTCAGGGCGCGGCGCATCAGGTCGCGGCCCGACTCCGTGGCCGTGACGACGTACGCCTCGTCCACGAACAGCGCCTTGGGGCGCAGACCGATCTCACCGGTCACCGGGTTCTTCTCGTAACCGACGTCCAGCATCTGGCTGCCGAGTTCCACGACCGCCATCAGGGCCGTCGCCGCGAGCCGTTCCGCCGGGTTCCAGCTGCGCGGGTCCGAGGCCGCGGGGGACTGGAAGCCTCGCAGGGTGATGACCGTACGGCGCTTGCGCATCGCGGACAGCGGCTGCGGGCGCTCGGCGAAGGCGAGCCGGGCGTAGGGCAGCGTGCGCAGCTCGGTGAGGAGCATCTGCGCGAGCTTCAGATCCTTCACGGCCTCCCGGTCCCCCGTCGCGATGGCGTGGTCGTACGCCGCCACGACCTCGTCGACGACCTGCCACAGCGTCGGGCGCGGCACCTGCTGGTCGGCGTCGCGGGCCGTGAGGCCCTGGTCCACCGCCTGCCGGATCGCGGAGTTGTAGCGGCCGATGACCGTGGCCATCCCCTCGATGACGGGCAGGCGTACGCGCTGGTAGTCCTCGTCGCCGAGGAAGCCGCGCAGCATGGACTCGGCGAGGAGGCGGCCGGCCGGGACGTCACGGGCGATCACCCAGGGGTCCAGCACACCCGCCTGGCCCTTGAGGAGGTCGACGACCTCGGTCTCCGCCCAGAACTCGGGGTTGACCGGCTGGAATCTGCTCTGCGCGGTGCCGAGGAGGCCCGTCTCCGCGTCGCCGGCGAACTCCGGGTCGTTCACCTGGGAGCCGAAGGCGAGGTAGTAGCAGAGCTGGGCGAAGTCGGTCTTGGGGTCGATGACCAGGCAGCGGACGCCCGACTCGGACTCCTCGTAGAACTTCTGGAGCGCGAGGGAGGACTTGCCACCGCCGGACGCGCCGACGATGGCGAGACCGCCGCCGTCGTTGCGGGCCGGGCCGACGTGCAGGGAGTAGTGGACCGGCATCTTGCCCGCCCAGCCGACCAGGTTGCCGACCCAGCCGAGACGCTTGCCGGAGCGCTGCTCCGGGTTGTCACCCAACTCCGTTCCGGCGGTGGGCAGTCCGGCACCCAGTTGCTCGACCTCCTGCAGCCGGAGATACGGAGCGATGGGGAGCTTCGGCGCGTCACCCGGGAGCTGGGACTGGAGCAGGCGCCACTGCTGGCGGGTCGGGCGCAGCAGGGTGACCTTCAGGTCCTGCTTGAACTGCATCTCCAGCACCCTGCGGCGGCGCTCCAGTTCCTTCACGCTCGGAGCCGAGATGGTGAAGCGGATCTGCGCCTCCATCCCCGGCATCTTGTGCTCCTCGATGTCGTCGACGAGCTCCTGGGCGCGGGTGACCTGGGTGGCCAGCTTGGTGTCGGGGCTGCGGCCGGAGTTGGCCATGTCGTTCATCTCGTCGACGAGGTTGCCGCGGATCTTGTCGGCGCGGTCCTTGAACTTCAGGTACGGGATGAGCGTGAACCGCATGTCGATCTCGACCGGGAAGTCCACGTGCTGCGCGGCGTACCGGGCCCAGGCCGTCGACTGCCGGAAGCGGGTCTCCGCGGGCCAGTTGGCCGCGACCAGGGTCGTGGTGTAGCTGGTCTGCTGCTCGCCGGTGACCTCGTCGTACTGGTTCAGCACGATGTGCGTCTTGCGGTTCTCGCCGGAGAAGTCGACGACGAGGTCGAAGGCGTTGGGACCCCAGGCGCGGGAGCCGAGCACCGGCTCGGGCGGGACGGGCAGGTCGCCGTGGAGGGGCTTGCGGATCAGCCAGACGAGCTCTTCGCGGGTGAGGGGGGTGCCACGGAGGTTCTCCAGACTCTCGTGGACCTCTGAGGCGACCTGCGTCCACTCCGCGACCACGGACGGGGACAGGTACTCGTCCGCGACGCCGGTCGCGGCGGCCGTGACCTGGTCGGCCGCGCCGTTCACGCCCTTGAGCAGCCCGGCGTCGTCGTGCGGCTCGTCGTCCTGCGACAGCACGCCCGTCCCGCCGCCGGAGCGCTTCACCGACCCCAGCTTCACCAGCAGGATGTTGCGCTCCCGCTTGGCGCCGATGCGCTCCTGGTACTCGGCCTTGCGCAGGTTGTACGCCTTGTAGTTGTCGGTCGGATCCCAGGCGACCGCGTTGAGGTCCTCCGCCCAGGTCAGCGCGGTGATCGGCTGGTACACCTTGCGGTAGTGGCATTCGACGTTGCGGTCACCGCGGGCGAGGTTGAGCAGACCGCGGGGCGGACCCTCGGCCATCGCCTGCAGTTCGCCCGCGTTCAGGTACTCGTCGATGGCGGTGGGCAGGACGAGCCCTGTCCATACCGAGTCGCCGTGGACGAAGATCATGTCGTCGGCGTAGCGGTACGGGAGGCGGAGGTCCTCGCGGCGTGCGGAGGCCGTGGAGCCGGAGGACTTGGAGCGGGAGGAGGACGAACTCCTGCCGCCTCCGCCCTGGCCCTGCTTCTTGCCCGACGAGGCAGCCATGATCATGGCGACCACGAAGAAGGCGGCCGCCCCGCCCAGAAGGATCATCATGAACATGGAGGAGTCACCTGCGGTAGATCGAGGTCGGTTTGCGGTGGGTCGGTGCTGGGCCGGTCGGGGCGCGGTAGTGGCTCAGCGGTGCGCGGCGAACGCGCTGCCTCGTTCGGCCGCCGCCCGGCGCGCGGCGTCGTATCGTGCCTGCCAGCGTGGTGAACCGGGGGCCCAGAGGATGACCTGCCAGTGCAGTTCCTCCGGTTCCTGGTCGGCGGAGAGCCCTTGGAGCCGCTTGGGCTGGAACCACCAGTCGGTCCACACCACCAGCTGCTGGCTCAGGGTGAGCGCCGAGGGCAGGGGGCGCCCCCAGACGAAGTAGACGGCGAACGGCGGCCCGAAGTAGAGGATCGACGTCCACATCGACATACCGAGGAACGGCAGGAACGCGGACAGGGTGAACAGCGCGATGAGCCAGACCAGGCCGAAGCCGAAGGCCGCACCCAGCGCGGGCAGCAGCAGGCCGGGCAGCGGGATGTTGCCCCAGTTCCAGATCCGCTTGGGGCGGTTGACCAGATCGGTGTGGTCGTACGCGACCAGCGGCTCGGGTGCCTCCTGGGCCATCGCGGCTGACTCCCCTCGTTCCTAGGACGGCTGACGATCCGGCGGCCGTCAGTTGCCGCCCTCGCCGCCGCCGATCTGGCTGCCGAGGTCGATCAGCACACCGGCGAGGCCGCTGGCACCGCCGATGATCAGGGCGGCCAGCGCGATCATGCCGAAGCCCTGGAAGGCCTCGCGCATGCCGTCACCGCGCTTCATCGACAGCAGCATGCGGATGCCGAGGACGAGCAGGGCGATGACGGCGACCATCGTGCCGGCGTTGGTGAGGATGTCCTGGATCTCTCCGAACATCGAATCCAGGGTGGCTGCCAGGTACACGGGTGGTTCCTCTCGATCAGGTGGTGAAAAGCGTGGTGAAGAGGGGGACGTGATCCCGCTCAGGACTTGTCGGCCTGCTTGTCCTTCGAGGACCGGGGCGACTTGGAGGCGGACGGTGACGGGGAGGCGGTGCCGCCCTCGTCGGGCGCCGTGTCCTCGTCCCCGGCGCTGTCCTCGTCGGGCGCCGCGGTCTCCTCGTCGACGTCGGCCCGGCCGCCCTCCGCGTCCAGCACGCCGCCGCGGACGTCCCTGATGAACCAGCCCTGGGCCGTGCTCACCACGGTCATCCGGTACGAGCGGTTCACAGCCCCGCCGGCCGGGTCGGTCCAGGCGACGACAACCCGGAGCTGTACGGCCTGGCCGTCGGAGTAGGCGTACGGGTCGGTGCCCTGGACGTTCTTCGGTACCAGCGCGTCGACTTCGCTGACGGTGGGGTCGGACAGTTCGCCGGAGAGCCCGGTGGTCGCGGCCTGGGTGGCGTCGGACGTGGTGAAACGGTCCATGGCCGTGGTGTCGGACGCGCCCCACGCCTTGAAGTAGCCGGGCAGCACCTGCTCCCGCAGCTGGTCGGACAGAGTGTCGTCCACGACCTCGGCGTCCTGGTCGACCGGCGGCACGTCCGCGCGGGGCGGCAACGGCATCTGGCCGACGTCACCGGCGACGCGCATGCCCTCGCCGCTCCCGAGGTCCTTCACATAGACGGGCACGGTGAGCGTGGTCAGCTTGCCGCCCTCGCTGCGGACCTGGACGCCCAGGTAACGGCCGTGGTCGCCGTACTCGGGCAGCGTCTCGGCGGTGCCGTCCCAGGTGGCGGCCACGGCCTTGTTCGTACCCTTGCCGTCCCAGCCGCACTCGCCGTCGACGCCGGAGGACGTGTAGCGGGCGAGGTCGTCACGGCGCGTGGACGCGGTTTCCGGGGAGTACGTCATGCACAGCATCGCGTACTGCTCCGCGAAGGTCGCCGCCTGCCGGGTGGGGAACTCGCTGAGGCGGAACTTGGCCGCGTCGGCGGGGTCGAGCCCCGCGGTCGCGGGCGTCGAGGACTTGCCGATCACGAGCCCCATCACTCCGCACGAGCCCAGCGCGAACACGCAGGTGGTGATCAGCAGGGTGGCCCGCAGGGCGACATGTGTACCGCGGCCCCCGGCAGGGATACGGCCACCGGGCCTGGGCACGGCGAAGTCGCGAGCGGGGCCGGCCTTGGCGGAAGCGGAGGGCCCGCCGGCGGTGGCCCCGGTCGCGCCGGCGGGATCGGCCCTGAGGGCGGGGCGGGCGTTGCCCGGGGCGTGAGACTGGTGCGTGGTCGTGGGGGCAGCGGCGTGGGGCGTGGCGAGGGTGCCGACGGCCGGGGGAGCGGACAGGGCAGCGGAACCCGTGGCCGCACCACCCTTCTTGCGCTGCTCCTTCGCCGCCTTCTTCTGCTCGTACGCCGCCTTGCGTGCAGCCCGTTCCCGCTCCCGCTTCTCCTTCTTCGACTCGCTCGCGGGGCGCGTCTCGCGCGGCGGCAGCGCTGGTACGGCGGCCTGACCGGCCTGGGGTGTGTTGCGCACCCAGGCTGCGGCGACCTGCGCGCGGGCCGCGTCGGAGGGAAGCTGCTGCGGCTGGGGGTGGGAGGCATGGGGACCGGCAGACTGCCCCTGGTGCGGGGCGGGCGCGTTCTGGCCCTGCGCCTGCCACGCCTGCTGCTGCGGCTGGTGGGGCTGTTGTGGCTGGTGCTGCTGTTGGGCGTTCTGGGGAGGACCGAAGGACCCGGGCTGCCCGGTGGGCTGGCCTCCGCCGACCGCGCCAGCAGGGCTGTTGTGGTCTGTCATCGAGTCGGTTACTCCAGCGAGTCGGTTCCCCGTCCGCCTGGGCGGGTCACGACCGCACCGCACGACGGGCCCTGGCCCAGCCAGGTGCGCAGGCAGTGTGACAAAGACCTGTCACCGGACCGCCGTCGCTTTCCTTGCCGGGAGAGCAGGAATTCCCGTCAGGCGGACTACGGGAAAACGTTCGGGAAATGGGCCAGGGCGCGAGGGGAAAGGAGGCTCGCTGTGCTGACCCTCCTTGGGCCCACAATGCGCGGGGCATGTCTGCCGTACGCGGGACGCCCCGGAACCCCTGCATCCGACGGACCCGGCGAAGGACGAGAGTTGACCGACCACAACGGGCACCCGCAACAGCCCGACCCGCGTGCCTGGGACGGCCCCCGGCAGACCGTACCGGTCGAGCCTGTGCAGCGGACACCGGGGCAGGACCCCTCGCCGGTGTGGCAGGCACCCGCCCCGGCTCCCGCTCAGGGCCCCGCACCCGCCGCTGTGTCGGCGCCGCAGGCACCACAGACTCCCCAGGCCCCTCAGGTCTTTCAGGCCGACCAGGCATGGATCGACGGCTACGAGCCCGGCAACCCCTGGCAGGCGAGGCTGTGCATGGAGACCCCGTACGGCACTTTCACCTATCCCCTCACTCCGCACACGATGCCCGAACTCCTGGAGCAGATGGTCCTGGTCGCCCAGGAGCAGCAAGGACTTCCGGTCGGTTTCGACACCGGCCCCGAGTTCGGGGCGCTCCCGGAGGACGGTGAGGACGTCGACGAGGACCAGCAGGGCCAGGCTTCTGGTCTCCACGGCGGCCGGGCTGCCCGGCTGACCGGCTGGGCCCTCGTCCACGACCTGTGGGAGCGCGAGGACCCGACGGCGCGGATCGTGATGGGCGCGGTCGTCGTGGTGCTCCTGCTCCTCGGCATCGTCCTGACCTGATTCCTTTGCCTTCCACCGGCCCCGGCCCCGAACAGCAGCCCGCAGGAGTGGAACGATGAGCGGTACCGCATCCTCCGAACAGCCGGAGTTCTACTTCGCGGACGTCCACGTGTTCGTCTCCGACTACCTCGCCCAGATGGTCCGCCGCCGGGTCAACGGCTCGTCGGCGACCTGGTGTCCCCGGTGGTGGGAGCATCCCGAGGCCGGCGCCCGTCTCTCGGCGCTCTGGCTGGCCTGGGAACACCTGCGTCAGGATCCGGCACTCGGTATGTCGACGTGGTGGCTGCACCACGCCGACCCTCATCTGAGGGTTCTGATGGATGCCGATGCGGGCCCGTTCGCGGCGTGTTCGCCCAAGGACGGGCACACGGCGTATCCCTTCGATCCGCTGCCGGTGGACGCGCGGCCGGAGTGAACGGGTGGACGGGGCGCGGGAAGGGCGCGGCCGACACGGGGCCGAGCACGTGGGCGGACGTACGCACCTTCGGCCCGGGCCGTGTGCCCGGCGTCCGTCGAGGCGGTGACGCGGGACGGCCCGCCCGGCGAGCGCGTTCTGCCCTCCCCACCCGGATGTCCCGCTCTTTCCCGAAGCCGCACCGCGGTTTCCCCTCCGGGAATCCCCTCGGTTCCGCTGCCCGCACCTCCCCCTACCGTGTCCCGGTCACCCGTCGACCGCCGTACCGGCTCAGCACAAGGGAGGCGCGGGAGCGTGGAGTTGCCTGAGGAGAACAAGCGCACGGGGCTGTTGGCCCTGGGGGTGCTCGGCGTTCTCCTGATCGCCGTCCTGACCGTGTTCACCGTCTTCGACGGGGACGACGGGAGCGACGAGGCCGGTGACTCGACGGCCCCCACCGCCACCGCCGGCCGGAACGGGACGGGATCGGGTGGACAGGAGGCCTCCGACTCCGACGAGGACACGACGGAGACAGGCCGCGGCGCGGCGACCGTGCCGATCGTCTCGGTCGCCGAAGCCGCCGAGGCCCACGGGATCATGACGCGGTACATGGCCGGCATCAACACCTACGACCACACGTCCAAGTCGGCGGCCTGGCGGGCCCCGCTCCTCGAACTCACCCTGAACGACGAGCGGATGAAGGAGCTGACGGCGCTGCCCACCGGAAAGGCGTGGGCCACCTGCCAGGCCGAGCAGTGCACCTCCAAGGGCACCGCTGTCGTGGAACGCGACGCGGTGGTCTCGGACGACCTGGTGCGCGGCAGTGGCCGTTCCATCTCCAGCCTGGTCGAGGTGAAGGCCACGCGCACCGAGGGCGGCGGGACCACCACCGAGTCGAACCAGTGGCTGGTGAGCGTGCAGGAGGTCAACGGCAAGTGGGTCGTCTCCGGCTTCGACATCTTCGGGCTCGGTGACGTGGGCGCCTCCGACGACTCGGGGGCGTGACGCGCGATGGTGGCACCGGCGGTACTGGCCGCCGCCGCGAAGGCGGCGAAGGTCGCCAAGGCGGCCAAGGCAGCGGCCCAGGTCAAGAACGGCTCGGGCGGCGGCAAGAAGAACAACAACAAGAAGTGGCTGTGGATAGCCGCCGGTGTCGGTTTCCTGCCCCTGGCCGGGATCGGCACCCTCGTCCTGGTGCTGCTGGGGTCGCTCCTCGGAGGAATGGGGGCGGGAGCCGCAGCGGCCTCCTGTGAGGACTACGCGGACAACGCCGAGGCAGGCAACACCGACGACGCGGCGGCCACCAACCCGGTCATGCCGGCCGGGAAGATGTACACGCCGAGCGAGACCGCGCGCAACGAGATCCCGCCGAAGATGATTCTCGCAGCAATGCGTGCAGCCGCCCGCTACGACGGTCTCGACTGGACCATGATCGCCGGGCAGATGTACCAGGAGACCAAGTACGGCCAGGACCCCTCGGCCGCGCCCGGCGGTGCCAACTCCCTCGGATACATGGGCATCCTGCAGTTCGGCAAGCCGGCCTGGACGGACTACGGCGACGACGGCAACGGCGACGGCAAGAAGGACCTGTACAACATCGACGACGCGGCCTATGCCGCGGCCAACTTCCTGCACGCCAAGAAGGCGGAGACCCAGCCCTTCAAGGCCCTCCAGATCTACTCCGGTTCGGCCTCCTCCAACAGCGTCTACCCGCGTGTCGTCCTCACCCAGTCCGCCCGCTACCGAGGCGCGCTCACCGGTGACAAGGACCTCATCAAGCGCTGGTACGCCCATCTCAAGGAGACGATCGAGAAGAACCCCGGCTTCCCGACCCTGGGCAAGCAGTCGGACATCCCGGAGCCGGTCGGCAACGACGCCCAGCCCAGCCGGGCCCTCAGCGTCGCCGCGACCCCGGCCCGCTCCTGGTCGACGCCCCCGCTGGACGACAGCGGTGACGACACCACCACCGCGATGTCCCTGGCCGCGTACTCCGCAGACACCGACGCCGGCACCGCCTCGACGACTCTCGCGCTCCCCGTCGCCAAGCCCGTGACCGGCGGCAAGGACTGGCAGTGGCCCATGAAGAAGGGCACCTACCAGGTAGGTACGCCCTACCACAAACAGGGCAACATGTGGAGTCTCGGCTACCACACCGGCCTCGACCTGACGGCCACCACCGGCACCCCGATCTACGCACCGGCCGACGGCGAGGTCGTCGTGGCCGGGCCTGGGGGGTCGTACGGGAACATGACGAAGATCCGGCACGCGGACGGCGTCATCACGCTCTACGCGCACCAGACCTCGATCAAGGTGTCCGTCGGTCAGTCCGTGAAGCGCGGTGACCAGATCGGGACCATCGGCGCGACCGGGAACGTGACGGGCCCCCACCTGCACTGGGAGGTCCTCGTCCCGGGCGTCGACAACCCGTTCGTCGGCGGCCAGGACCAAGGCCCCGGCATGGTCGACCCCGCTGAGTGGATGGCGGGCCGGGTCACCGCCAACCCCGACTACGGCACCGTCCCGGGCGACAGCAACGGCGAGGGCCGGAACGCCCAGTACGAGGAATGTGCCGAGGACAACGGCGGTGCGGCCGTGGCCCCCGACGGTGCCGGGGCCTCCGGTGTCCTTCCCGACTCCGACGACCCGGTGATACGCGCGGTCCTCGGCTGGGCGCAGCGCGGCGTCGGCGTCCCGTACGTGTACGGCGCCCCGCGCCTCCAGGGCCGCAACCCGACCAGCTTCGACTGCTCCAGCTTCACGCAGTGGGCGTACTACATGGCCAGCGACGGGAAGATCAACATCGGCGCCACGACCCGTGACCAACAGCCCCGGCTCCGCAAGTACAAGGTGCCGCTGTCCGAGGCGCAACCCGGTGACCTGATCTTCTTCCGGCCCGAGGGAGGCGGTTTCTCCGGACACGTGGGTCTCGTCTGGGACGCGAGGACGAAGAAGATCATCCACGCCCCGCGGCCCGGCAAGTCGGTCTCCTTCAGTACCTGGGACGTCCAGGACGAGATCACGGGCGTCTACCGCGTCCCGATCCCGGCCGGTACGAACGCGGTCGAGGGCGACGGCAAGACCGGTACGGAGGACGCATGAGGCGCGGTTCCTGTCCCTCGTCGTCCAGCCGTCGAATGACACGCGGAGCAGGCACGTTGACGAGAACCCGCACGTTCCTGGTGGCCGGGACGATCCTGGCCCTGGGGCTCGTCACCGCCTGCGGCGGGGACGGCGACCCTGAGGCCACGGACGCGACCGGCAGGGCGAAACCCACGGCGTCCCCGTCCGCCGGGAAGCGCTCGGGTCCCGCATACGAAGGGGCCGAGCTGCCGGGCCTGTCCGCGGAACCGGTGTGGAGTCTGCGGGGCGGTGGTCCCAAGAGCTGCGCCTACGATCCGGCCAAGGCCGCGGCGACCGAGGTCGTGAACTTCGACGCGCGGACGTGTGTGCTGGGCGACGCCGTCGTCCTGACCGAGGACGTGTCGGAGCAGTCCCGGGCCGAGCAGACCGAGAGCCGTTTCCGGGCACGTCTGTACGACCCCGCCACCGGCGAGATCCGCCGGACCGTCGACGTCACGGTCCCCGCCGAGTGGAACGGAGCTCGCGAACGCACCCCGGACCGGTTCATACAGATCTCCGAGTGGAAGGACGGCTCCCCGGCCCTCCTGGTCGTCTCCGGAGACGTGGTCGAGGGCGACGGTCTGAAGAAGTCCTCGATCACCACGACGTACACCATGTACGCCCCGTCCGGGGAGAAGCTGGGCAGGTACACCTTCAGTGGCGAGGATGCCTCCGATCTCGCAGCCGAGGCGGGTCATCTGCAGGTGAAGGAGGCGGACAAGAGCGACACGTACGCCCCCATCGACGGTGGTACTCCCGTCGAGGTCCGCGACCGGGGCCTCGACCAGGAGCCGCTGGGCGCCGGATTCGGTTACCGCGTCGCCTCGACCTGGTCCGTGATCGACGGCAGCGGAAGCCGCCTGGTCGTCAGCGATCGCCTTACGGGCAAAGAATTGTGGGACCTCGGGGACGTCGACCGGCCGGCTGCCCTGGCCGGGGTCCAGGACTCCGGCGACCTGGACGCCCGTCTGCTCCCGCTCACCGACGACAAGGGCATCCTCGCCTGGGACCAGCCGGGCGACCACGCGCACGACGAGATTCTGACAGTCGTCGATCTCAGGAGCGGCCGGCTGATCGCCGAAGGGCCGGAGCAGGACCTCGACGAGCTGTCCCGAGGGTCGGGGAACATCGTCCTGGCCGCGGACGGCGGCACCGTGGTCACGCGTTTCGGCGGCGGTGCGGTCGCCTGGGACACCGAGACGGGCGCCGAGCTGTGGCGGCAGACGGAAGACGAGCACACCATCGAGCCCTGGGGGCTGACCGCCGGGGGCGTGCTCTACGCCTCCGTCGACAGCATGGGGCTCACCGCGCTGGAGTTGAGGACCAAGAAGGTCCTGGACTCCGACCTCGCCCCGGACCTGCCCCCCGGCCTGACCGCCGATGCCGAACCCCTGCAGTTCACCACGGACGGCTACGCGGTGCTGGCGGGCCCGGACCTCTTCGTCTTCGCCCCGGAACCGAAGCGATAGGCGCGAAGGGTTCGGTGGCGCACACCGGCCCCACCCCCAACCCCCACCCCCAGAAAGGACGGACCCGCGGGTGACCGCAGAACAGCAGAAGAAGCCCCGCGCCGAGGACGACTGGACGATCGAGATCGTCATCGTGGTCGCGATCGTGCTCCTGGGGGTCGTCGGGGCCTGGCTCGCGGCGAAGATCGGTGCCCCCTTCGCGGACGCCCCGGCGCCGGCGTCGAACCCGTTGACGTTCCTCGTCGCCATGGTCAAGGGCGACTACAGCTGGCCGGGGTCCCCGGCCAGCGCGGTGGCCGCCGCGGAGGCTCTCCTGCTCGGCATTCTCGGGACCGCCGTGTACCGCGTGGTGCGTCGGTTCAGGAAGAAGCCCAAGGTGGACGGTGCGGCCCAACACCTGGCCAAGGGCGAGGAGTTGGGCAAGCTCACCATGAAGGGTGCGGCGGCCACGGCGGAGCGGCTCGGAGTCAAGGCGCGGACGCCTGGCGTCTTCATCGGACGGTCCGTCAAGGGCCGCCAGCCGCTGTTCGGTTCCTACGAGGACATGCACGTCGACATCTGGGGCCCGCGCACCGGAAAGACGACCCGACGGGCGGTCCCGGCGATCCTCGACGGGCCCGGCGCGGTCCTCGTCACCTCCAACAAGCGGGACATCGTGGACTCCACCCGGGGCCCCCGTTCCGCGCGCGGGCCGGTCTGGGTCTTCGACCCGCAGCAGGTCGCCGCCGAGGCGCCGAGCTGGTGGTGGAACCCGCTGTCGTACGTCACCGACGTCGCCAAGGCCCGCAAGATGGCCGACCACTTCGCCAGCGGGTCCCGCGACGCGAACGCCTCCACGGACGCCTTCTTCGACCCGGCCGGCCAGGACCTGCTCGCCAACCTCCTCCTCGCCGCCGCCTGCGGCAAGATGCCGATCACACAGATCTACACCTGGCTGTCCAACCCCAAGGACGACACCCCGGAACGGATCCTGCGCGGCTCGGGGCACCTCATGGCCGCCGACGGGCTCAACGGCGTCCTCACCGCCCCCGACAAGCAGCGCAGCGGCATCTACGGCGTCGCCCAGCAGATGGCGTCCTGCCTGATCAACCCCGAGGTCAACCGCTGGGTGACCCCGCCGGCCGACCCGAGCGCCCCCGAGTTCGACCCGCACGCGTTCGTCCGCACCGCCGGCACCCTGTACTCCCTGTCCCGTGAGGGCCGCGACTCCGCCGGACCGCTCGTCACCGCGCTCACCGTCGCCGTCGTCGAGGCGGCCGAGGAGTACGCCACCACCCAGCGCGGCGGCCGGCTCGCGCTGCCCCTGGTCGGCGTCCTCGACGAGGCCGCCAACGTCTGCCGCTGGCGCACCCTGCCCGATCTGTACTCGCACTACGGCTCGCGCGGCATCATCCTCATGACCATCCTCCAGTCCTGGGCGCAGGGCATCGAGGTGTGGGGCGAGCGCGGCATGGAGAAGCTGTGGTCGGCCGCGAACATCCGCGTCTACGGCGGTGGTGTCTCCGACACCCGCTTCCTGGGCGACCTCAGCGAGCTGGCCGGCGAGTACGACCAGCGTGAGTACCAGGCGAGCCGCGAGTCGGAGTTCGGCGGCTGGAGCGGCAACCGCACGGTCAGCGAGTCCGTCAGCCGGCAACGCGTCCTCGGCGTCTCCGACCTCGGCGCCATGCCCCCGGGCCGCGCGCTCGTCCTCGCCTCCGGCACCAAGCCGGTCCTCGTCGAGACGATCCCGTGGTGGGAGGGGCCGTACGCCCAGGAGGTCCAGGCGTCGCTGCGGAAGTACGACCCCGGGGCGCGCTGATGGGGGAGGTCGTGGGCATCGCGATGGGTGGCGTGCTCGGGCTGACCGTTCCGAACCGGCCCGATCTCATCAGAGACCGCGTCATCACCTGGCTCCAGCGCGCCCGTACGACGCTGGGCCTGCTGGCCGGCGTGTGGCTGGTGATGGCCTACCCGCTGCGGAAGGGGCGCGAGGAGTTCGTCCTGGACAAACTGGAGAACCGTCTCCGACGCCGACATCGGTCGTTTCGACCTCACGCTCGGCCTCTTCGGTGAGTCGGCCGGCACGGCGATCACCGCCCTCGGCTTCTCCGACACCCCGGATGTGGCCGCCCCGCCCGCCGTGATCCTCTCCTTCCTCCTGGGCGGCCCGCTGACGGTGACGGCCCTGTCCGTGTGGGAGGTACGGCATCTGCGGGTCCGGCACGGCGTGACCTTGCGGACGGCCCTCGGCCGCTGAACCATTCTTCGTGGGACAACGTCTCACCAGGGGAAACGCACAGGTCGCCGAAGGGGAGGCACTCATGGCCATGGTCGGACTGTTCTGGATCGCCGAGGACGGTGGGGTGTACGTCGGGGCGCAGCCGGAGGGGTTCGGGCCCGGGGTGCGGCTCACGCGGGACTGGGTGGAGGGCCTCGGGACCGGCCAGAGCGCGGTGTGGGGGTGGTCGGAGATCCGGTCGGTCGCCGTGCGGTACGTACGGGTCCGGTCCAACGCCCGGCTGCTCGCCACGACGGCCGTCGACCTCGTCACCAACGCCGTCGTGGGCGGCGGGGAGGCCGCGGCCACGTTCGAGGTGCACCTGGAGACCGCCGACAGGACGGTCGAACTGAACGCCCAGTCCGCCGCCGCCCTCGGCGGCTACGTCCAGTCCGAGTACGACCTCTCCGTCACGTTGCTGGAGCGCCTCGTGGCCGGCACGGCGGAGGTGGAGACCCTGGCGGGCTGGGGCCGCGCCCACGCCGCCGAGGGCACCCCGCGACGCGAGGAGCGGGAGGCCCTGCTGCGGGAGTGGAGCGGCGCCTGAGCCGCCGGTGGAACGCCGAGGCGTTAGTGGGACGCTGAACCGGCGGTGGCCGGAGGGGAGTTGCGGGAACCCGATTCCCTCCGTCCGCCGTCCCCCACAATGACCACGGAACCACCAGACCACGGAACCACCAGACCACGGACCACGGACCACGGACCACGGACCGCGGACCGCGGACCGCGGACCGCGGACCACGGACCACCAGACCACGGAACCGCTGGCAACGGTCACCGGGTCACCGGGGCCACCGGGGTCACCGGCACACGGAGGGGACACATGACCGCACGGGACACGCCGCAGAACGCTCCACGGGACACCGCACGCGACAACGCCATCTCGGTGACCCATGACCTGGAGCCGCACGACTGGTCGAACGAGGAGACCGCGGCGTACGAGGCGGCGATCGAGGCGGTCAACGGGGCGGTCGGCGCGTACAGCGCGCAGATCGCGGCGGAGGAGGCCAAGAGCGCCCCCGACGCCGCCGTCATCGAGGCCGCGCGTGCCGCCCAGGGGCGGCTGGCGAAGGAGCGTGAGCTGCTGCGCTCGGCCGACCGTGAGCAGATCGCCGAGGCCCGCGCACGCTACGCCCGGCTCGCCCGCGAGGTCCTGGCGAGCCTGGCATGACCGACCCGACCGAGCGCACGACCCGCCCGGGCGATCGGGTGCCCGAGCCGCCCGCGCGCGCGATCGATCCCGCCGAGGTGGAGCGGTACCGGCTGTCCGACGCCGAGAACCGGCGGATCTTCCGCGAGCGGATCGTCCCCGACCTCCTGGCGGGCCGCGCCGGGCAGGAGACCCCCACCGTGGTGTTCCTGATCGGCCAGCCCGGCGCCGGCAAGAGCCGGGTCACCGAGATGGTCGCCGGCGCACTGAACCGGCACGGCGGCTTCGCGGACGTCGACAGCGACCTCTACAAGCCCTACCACCCGGCGTACGCCCGGCTGATGGCCCAGGACGACACCCTGATGGCCGCCTACACCCGCGCCGACGGGCGGGCCTGGATGGCCCAGGCGGAGAGCTACGTCCGTGAGCACGGGCTGCACGCGATCATCCAGGAGACCTCGCAGAACGCGGCGGCCGTGGAGGAGAAGATGCGGGCGTACCGCGACTCCGGCGCGCGCGTGGAGGCCCTGTTCATGGGGGTGCCGCAGGCGATGAGCAACCAGGGCATCGTCAACCGCTACTTCGAGCAGCTCGCCGACCGGGGGCAGGGGCGCCTGACCGTGCAGTCCAACGCCGACGAGTCCTACGCCGGCATCCTCGAACTCGCCGACCGTGTCGACCGGGGTGCCCTCGCCGACCTCGCGAGCGTCTACCGCCGGGGCGAGAGCAAGCCGCGCTACGGCAACGCGCTCGACGGCACCGGCAACTGGACCGGCCCGCCGGAACTGCGCCAGGCGCTCGCCGCGGAACGGGCCCGCCCCTGGACACCGGCCGAGAGCGACTCGTTCGTCACCACGCAGCTGCGTCTGCGGGAGACCGCCCAGGCGCTGGGCCCCGAGTGGCCCGGCCGGCTCACCCGTATCGAAAACCAGGCCCGCCCCCTTCTGACCCCGGCGGCAGCGGCACGGCTCCCCGCACCGCCGGCGCCGGCCACGGCAGCGGCTCCGGCTCCTCCGCCGGCGTCCGCGGCTCCGGCTCCTCCGCCGGCGTCCGCGGCTCCGGCTCCGGCGGCGAGCCCGTCGACAGCCCCCACCGCCTCGTCGGCCCCTCCCACCTCACCGACATCCGCGGCCGCTGCCGCCGCGCGCTCCCGCAGTACGCCCCGCCCCGCCGGCCCCGGCACACCGCAGCCCCCGAGCGGCCAGGGCCCCCGCCCGGCCCCCGGCCAAGGTTCCGGCCCTGGCCCTGTCCCCGGCCGGGCGACCCCACCGCAGGGCCCGAACGGCCCCGACCCGAACCGACGCGGCAGGTAGGCGGCAGGCAGACAGAGCCCGCCGGCCCAGCCCACCGGGCCCGCCTGCCGGTCCGACGTCGGCTGGTCGACCCCCACCCGTCCACCAGCCGGCGTGGACGGGCGTGAGGTCCGCCACCCGGCCCTCCCGTCCCCTCCCCACCCCGCCGCCCGGACAAGGACCCGGCGGTCTCCCTGGGACCGGCGCGGCCTCCTCGCCGTGGGCCCGGCACGAGCCGTCCGCGGGCCGCCGCCGGCCACCCCGCTGACCTGGCACCCCACCCCCGACGGCCCCGGAAACCCCCGCCGCGGACCCCCTCCGCCGCCAACACGTGCCCCCG
This sequence comes from Streptomyces sp. NPDC057438, assembly GCF_042802995.1. Lineage (NCBI taxonomy): Bacteria > Bacillati > Actinomycetota > Actinomycetes > Kitasatosporales > Streptomycetaceae > Streptomyces > Streptomyces sp. NPDC057438. The sequence goes on along the minus strand of NZ_JBHVDD010000013.1, from coordinate 65,179 downwards.
CCGGGGCCATTGATCGACGGCGGTGACTCGCCCCGGCCGCCGGCCCCCGGGGCGTGAAGGGCGGGCGGCGACAGGGGGAGCCCTTTGCTTTACCCTCTTCACACCGAGACCACACAAGGCTGTTGTCATCTCGTTAAGTGATTAGTCCTTGACGCTGAGGTGATCACCGCGTTGGCTTTCAGCCACATGGGTCGCAGTTGCTGCGCCCACGCCCGGAAGGCCCTTGATGTGAACGCCCGTACCACCAGCAACACCCCCGGCATTCGTCCACGTCGTCGCACCACTGCTCTGCGCCGCACCGCCACCGCCCTCGCCGCCTCGGCGGCGGCCGTCTCCCTAGCCGCCTGCGGGGTCGTGGACGTCGGGGACAGCGCGGAGGCGAGCCCCACGAAGGGCGACGACATCACGGTGGGCGTGCTGTTCCCCGACAAGGACACCAAGCGGTACGAGCAGTTCGACTACCCCAACATCAAGAAGAAGATCGCCGAGCTCACCGACAACAAGGGCGTCACCAAGTACGCCAACGCGGAGAAGGACCCGGAGACCCAGACCGGCCAGATGAAGCAGATGGTCGAGGACAAGGTCGACATCATCATCGTCGACGCCGTGGACTCCAAGGCCATCGCTCCCGCCGTGCAGACCGCGCACGACGCCGGCATCCCCGTCATCGCCTACGACCGGCTGGCGCAGGGCCCGATCGACGGCTATGTCTCCTTCGACAACGAGCTCGTCGGGCAGGTGCAGGGCCGCTCACTGGTGGAGGACCTGGGCGACAGCGCCGCCAACAAGATCGTCATGATGAACGGGTCGCCCACCGACCCGAACGCCGCCATGTTCAAGGAGGGCGCGCTCTCCGAGCTGCAGGACAAGGTGACGATCTCCGAGACCTATGACACCAAGGACTGGGACCCGGTCGTCGCGAAGGCGAACATGGAGAAGGCCGTCACCAGGCTGGGCGTCGACAACATCGACGCCGTCTACGCCGCGAACGACGGCATCGCCGGGGCCGTCATCGACGTGCTGAAGACCGCCGGTGTCGCCAAGGTGCCGCCGGTCACCGGGCAGGACGCCGACCTGGACGCCGTGCAGCGGATCCTCACGGGCGAGCAGTACATGACCGTGTACAAGTCGTTCCCGACGCAGGCCGCGGCCGCCGCCGAGATGGCCGTCGCCAAGGTCCAGGGCCGCTCCATCGAGTTCGACGCCCTCGCCAAGGACAGCGTCGACTCCCCGACCACCAAGAAGATCCCGGCCCAGCTGGTGCCCCCGGTCGCGCTGACCAAGTCGAACATCATGGACACGGTCGTCGCCGACGGCATCTACACGGTCAAGCAGATCTGTACCTCGGCCTTCAAGGCCAGGTGCGACGCGGCCGGCGTGAAGTGACCGCCGACGGCCCGGGGGCCCTGCCCCCGGCCCTCGTCCCACCTCCGGTCCCCCGTCCCCCTCAAGCTCAAGCCACCCGCGTGAACTCGATCGTCACCTCCGGCGGTCCGCCGGCCACTCCCCGGTAGATGCCCTTGTGCGGGGTCACGTCGTCGTAGTCGCGGCCGCGGCCGACGACGACGTGGGATTCGTCGGCGGGGACACGGTTGGTGGGGTCGTAGCCGGTCCAGTCGCCCGCCCAGTACTCGATCCAGGCGTGGCTCTGGCCGGCGACCGGGCGGTGGAGTTCGGCCTCGCGTTCCGGGTGGAGGTAGCCGGAGACGTAGCGGGCGGGCAGGCCGAGGGCGCGGAGCATGCCGAGAGTGAGGTGGGCGATGTCCTGGCAGACCCCGGCCCCCTGCTCCCACGCCTCGGCCGCGCTGGTGTGCACCCCGGTCGCGCCCGGCACGTACGCCACGTGGTCGGCGACCATCGCCGACACCGCGGTCGCCGTCCCGTGCACGTCGAGACCGGCGGACACCTCCCGGGCCCGGTCCAGCAGCGCGGCCGGCAGGGTCGTACGGCCGGTCGCGGCCAGGTACTCCAGCAGACGGGAGCCGGCGCTCGCGCGGTGGACCTCCGCCCACCCGGGCGCGTCCGGCAGCGGCTCCGGCGGGGCTGTCTCCACCAGGCTGGTCGCGGTGATCGTCAGGTCGGAGTGGGGCTCGATGAGGTCGAAGCCGGTGACCTGGGTGCCCCAGTAGTCCCAGTACGACCAGGTCGGCGTCGAGGGGTTCACCAGCACCCGGGCGTCCAGGGTGGTCTGGCCCGGCAGGGTCAGCGGGGTCATGCGGACCTCGTTGTGGGAGGAGGCCGCGGGCTGCGCGTACGCGACGCGGGTGATGTGCCGGATGCGCAGGCGCCGGGTCGCCCGTACAGCCGCTCCAGGCAGGTTCATCGTGCTCACGCGCCTTCCTGGGCCCATTCGACGGGCCCCTGGTACGGGAAGAACTTCTCGGCCACTGCCTCCGCCGAAGCCATGCACGCCTGCTGCAGATCCCGCAGCAGCGTGGGCAGGCCCGCCTCCAGCGACTCGGAGTCGAGGTATTCGAGGTGGGTGCGCAGGGCGCCGATCGGGCGGCGGGCCGGGTCCTGGCGGGGGCGGCCGAGCGCGGCCAGGCACTCCTCCGCCGTGGTCAGCGCGTGCAGCGCCGAGCGCGGGAAGTCCCGGTCGAGCAGCAGGAACTCGGCGACCTTGGGGCTGTCGCCGAAACCGCCGTGCACGCGCGCGTACGCCTCGTCCGCGCCGCTCGCGCTCAGCAGGGTCGGCCAGTCGGGCGCGTGCGCCGCGTCCAGCACCCGTACCGACAGCAGCCGCACGGTCATGTCCACCCGCTCCAGGCTGCGGCCCAGGACGACGAAACGCCAGCTGTCGTCCCGGCTCATCGTGGAGTCGGCGAGCCCGAAGAAGAGGGCCGCGCGCCGTCGTACCAGCTCCAGATAGGCGTACGGGCCGCCCGTGCGGCGCGCGGCCGTGCGCTGGTCGGCGAGCGCGTGCCAGGTGGAGTTCAGGCACTCCCACATCTCCGACGACACCGCCTCGCGGGCGCTGCGGGCGTTCAGCCGGGCCGCCCCGAGCGCGCCCTCGATCGAGCCGGTCGAGCGGGCGTCGAAGGCCAGCCGGTCCAGTACCTGCTGCATGTCGCAGTGCAGCTCGGGCGCGTCCACGCCGAGGATCGCGTACAGCGAGCGGCAGGCCGCGTCCTCGTCGCGCCAGGGGTCTTCGAGGAGGCGGTGGAGGTAGGCGTCGAGGATGCGGCCCGTCGCGTCGGCCCGTTCCACGTACCGTCCCGTCCAGGTCAGGGCCTCGGCTATCCGGGAGAGGATCACGTCGTTCACTGCTGCTGCGCCCCTTCCTGTACGACCGTACGGGTGCCGTCGGGGCCGAGCTGGCGCGGCGCCTTCTCCGGCAGCGGACCCGGCCCGCGGGTCTCCTCGAAGCGCTGCTCGGCGGTCCCTTCGGCGAGCACCCAGGTGTCCTTGGAACCGCCGCCCTGGCTGGAGTTGACGATGAGGTTGCCCTCCTGGAGGGCGACCCGCGTCAGCCCGCCGGGCAGCACCCACACGTCGCTCCCGTCGTTCACGGCGAAGGGCCGCAGGTCGATGTGGCGCGGGGCCATGCGTTCGCCGGCAAGGGTGGGGGAGGTGGACAGCGCGACCGGCCGCTGCGCGATCCAGCCGCGCGGATCGGCCCGTACGGCCTCCCGGGTGCGCTCCAGCGTCTCCCGGTCCGCCTTCGGCCCGATGACGATGCCCTGCCCGCCCGCCCCGTCGACCGGCTTGACCACCAGCTGGTCGATCTGGTCGAGGACGGCCTCCAGCTGCCCGGGTTCGTCCGGCCGGAAGGACTCCACGTTCGGGAGAACCGGTTCCTCACGGAGGTAGTAGCGGATGAGGTCGGGGACGTAGGTGTAGAGCAGCTTGTCGTCCGCGATGCCGTTGCCCACCGCGTTCGCCAGCGTGACGTTCCCCGCCATCGCGGCGCCCATGATCCCCGGGCAGCCGATCACCGAGTCGGGCCGGAAGTGGAGGGGATCGAGGAAGTCGTCGTCGAGCCGCCGGTATACGACATGGACGGGCATCTCCCCGCGGGTCGTCCGCATCCACACGCGGTTGCCCCGGCAGACGAGATCGTGCCCCTCCACCAACTGCACGCCCATCAGCCGGGCCAGCAGGGCGTGTTCGAAGTAGGCGGCGTTGCTGGGGCCGGGGGTGAGGACGACGACCCGCGGGTCCCCGATGCCGCCGGGCGCGGCGGCCCGCAGCGCGGCGAGCAGTCGCTGCGCGTAGCCGTCGACGGGCACCACGTGCTGCTCGGCGAAGAGGGACGGGAACACGCGGGTCATCGCTCGCCGGTTCTCGATGACGTACGACACGCCGGACGGCACCCGGACGTTGTCCTCCAGCACCCGGAAGTCGCCCGCCTCGTCGCGTACGAGGTCGATGCCGGCGACATGGATACGGACCCCGCCCGGCGGCTCCACACCGTGCGCGGCCCGGTGGAAGTGGGGGGAGTTGAGGAGCAGCCGCCAGGGCACGACACCGTCCTCGAAGGCCCGGCACGGCCCGTAGGCGTCCGCGAGGTACGCCTCCAACGCCCGTACGCGCTGCGCCACTCCGCGCTGGATGAGGTCCCATTCCAGGGCGTCCAGGATTCTCGGCACCAGGTCCAGCGGCCAGGGTCTCTCCTCGCCCGCGAAGGCGTACGTCACGCCCCGGTCGGTGAACGCGCGGGCCATCTGGTCGGCCCTGAACCGCAGTTCGCCCGGCTCGATGGGCCGGAGCGCCGCCAGCACCGGCTCATAGGCGGTCCTGACCTCACCCGGCCGCTCAAACATCTCGTCCCACGCGTCGGCCAACGCGTAGGCGTCAAATATGTCCGCCATGGGCCGACGGTAAGCGCGCTCCGTAACACCCCGGTCACCGCCGCGTTTCCGCCGGCTTGCGGCGGCGATCGCGACCTGCGGAAACGGAGGGTTTGACGTACGGCCGGACGGGGGAGCCACTGCGTCGTCCCACCCCCCCGGCCGGGTGTGGGACCCCCCGCCCGGTGGATTCTCCCGGAGATCGCCGGCGGGCAGAGTGATGTCCACAGGGACCGCACGCAACGCATTGTGCGGACAGCCCTGTTCGTCCACCGCGGGGACGGCTGAGACATCCGGAGAGAGGAACATACTGTGAAGGTCACCATCGCACGACGTCTGGGCGTCGGCGTCATCGCCGCCCTGGCGTTCGGCACTGCGGCGCCGGCCATGGCCTACGAGATCGGTCCGCACTCGTACCCCGGCGAGCTGAGGTTCTGGACCGAGGGCACCCCGGACCGCGGGATCATCAACATCAAGGACACGGGTGAGGACCACTGGGTCAAGGCCGAGTACTACCGCATCGCCCACGAGGACGACAAGCTGACCCTCTGGAACAAGGACGGCCCGAACGGTCCGGCCGACGACGACGGCAACAGGGGCACTGTGGAGAGCGGCGAGCACTCCGAGATCTTCAAGGCACGAGGCACGGTGTCGCGCAACAACCTGCCCGACTGGCACACCGAGTGGTACGCGGACTGACCTTCCTGCTTCGGCCTCACGGATCGTTCTCCCGATCCTGAGTCCCGGCAGCCCGACCTGACCGAGAGGCCGAACCGTGCCTCTCGGTCAGACGTGTTCGCCGTCCCCGCAGTCCCCACCCGAACCTCCCCATATGCCCTCCCGAACCAGGAGCCCCGTGTGACCCCACCCCCCACTCAGCCCGTCCTGCGTCTGAGCGATGTCGTGTACGGCGTCGCCGAACGACGGCTGCTCGCGGGCGCCGACCTCACCGTGCCGGCCGGCCGCTCCGTGTCCGTGATGGGGCCGTCTGGCAGCGGTAAGTCCACGCTGTTGATGTGCCTGATGGGACTCATACGTCCCGCGTCGGGCCGGGTCGAGGTGATGGGAGAGGATCTCGCCCGGCTGTCGTCCCGTGCCCTCGCCGCCCACCGGCGCCGACACATCGGCATGGTGTTCCAGTTCGGCGAATTACTGCCCGAACTCACCCCGGTGGAGAACGTGATGATCGCGAGTCTGCTGGCCGGTGCCCCCGCCGACACCGCCCGATCACGCGCCCAGGAACTCCTCGACGGACTCGGGGTGCCGCACCGCACGGCCACCCACGACCTCTCCGGTGGTGAACGCCAGCGCGTAGCCGTTGCCCGCGCCCTGGTGAACACGCCCGAACTGCTGCTGGCGGACGAGCCGACCGGCTCCCTCGACGGGGAGCACCGGGAGGCTGTCGCGGACCTGCTGTTCAGCACGCCCCGGGAACACGGGTGCGCTCTGATCGTGGTCACACACGACCCCGCGGTGGCGAGTCGTGCGGACGTGCGACTGCATCTGCACGAGGGCCGGCTGGTGCAGGTCGAGGAGGCGCGGTGAGCGGGGGTGGGCTGCGCCGGCAGTTGCTGCGTATGGGCCGGGCGGCTTCCTGGACCGCCGAGGCGAGCCGGATCCGCTTCTTCGCGCTGCTCGCGGCGACGACCGTGGCGGTCCTCGCCGTGTGCGGCCATCTCCTCGCCTCCGCCTCGTTCGACGGTCGGGCCGAGCGCAGTGCGGACCGCTGGCCACAGGTCACCGAGGCCGGGGCCGGAACCGGCGAACTGCTGTGGAAGGCGACGGTCGCGACCGTCGCCGACCGGCAGTACGACGTGGTGTACATCGAACCCCGTACGGCCGACGCCCCGTTGCCGCCCGGTCTGAGCCGCTGGCCCGGACCGGGTGAGGCCGTCCTCTCCCCGGCGCTCGGGAACGCCCACCCCGAGGTACGCCACGAGTACGGCAAGCCGGTGGGGACGATCGGTGCGGCCGGACTGGAGGCACCGGGTGAGTACTTCGTCTATGTACGGCCGTCCGCCGAGCGTCTCGACCCCTCCTCGATGGTCGAGGCGACCGGCTTCGGCGTCTCTTGGTCACCGCCGCTCGGTGAGCACTTGTACAACTTTGGGCCTGGAGAGTTCCGGTGGGCCTATCTGGCGTTGGTCGGCCTGCCCGCCGGGCTGTTCGTCGTGATCGCAGCCCGTGTCGGCGCCGCCGCCCGCGACCGGCGCACCGCGGTTCTCACGGCGCTCGGCGCGTCCACCCGCGCACGTGCCTGGTTCACTCTGGGCGAGGCAGTGGTGCCCGTGGCCCTCGGCGGGCTGCTGGCAGCGCTTGCCGTCGTCCCCGCATTCGTCTCCGACATCCCGCTGCCCGGGGTCGACTTCGTGCTGTACCGGCCCGACGCCCGTGCCGCACTGGGCGCCCTGCTCGTCGCCACGCTTGCCGTGCCATCGGCCGTGCTGGGTGCCGTGGTGCTGCTTCAGCCGGCTTATCGGCCCGGCCGTTCCACCCGGCCCACCGCCTGGCGGCAGCGCCGGGAGTGGACGCTGTGGCTGTTCCCCCTCGCTCTGTTCGGCACGGTCCAGGGCACCGGCCTGGCACCGTACGATCTACGGCTGCCCGTTCTGGCAACCGGCTCGGTCGTCACCATCGCACTGCTCCCGGGAGTAGTGGGGGCGGTCGTGGCGGCGACCGGTCCGGCGATGGCTCGGGCGGGGGCGGCGCGCGGCCGGATCGGCATGCTGATCTCCGGGCGACGGCTCGCCGCCGGGGCACGTCCGGTGGCGAGGCTGGTCGCCGCGGTGGTCGTCGCGATCGGGCTGGCGGCCCAGGGCCAGATCGCCATCAGCCTTTTCACGGAGATGAGCGACCGTGCCGACGCGATGGAGGAACACCTGGGCACCAGCGTTCTGCGGGTCTCGACCACGATGGACACCAGGTCGGCCGACGTGGTCGCCTTCGAGCGCGCGCTGGGCTCGGGGACCGGGGTCCTCGCGGTGCGACGGGACCCGCGTAAGGACCGGATGGACCTCGTGGCCTCCTGCCCGGTGTGGCGCGGACTCGGTCTCCCCTGCCCGAACACGGCCACCGCTCTGCGCACCACCCGGCATCCTGGCCTCGCGCGGGCCGTGGAGCTGGAGCGGTCGGTGGGCGTGGATCTGTACGCCGCGACGGGGGACGTCGCCAGGGCCGTGCGCACGACCGAGGACCCGGTCCTGATGGTTCTCGCGGACGACGGACGCGAGTTGTCCACAGCCTGGGTGCACCGGACCGCCAACGAGCATCTGGCGATGGCGACGAAGGTGACGGTGTTCGCCGGGACCGGCACCCTCAGCGGCAGCGGTGAAGGCATTGCGGCACAGCAGTGGCTCGAACTGCTCTCCGTCGCCGGGGTGCTGGTCATCGTGGTGGTGGCCGGAATCGGGTCGGTCGCCCAGTTCGTGCGTGCCGGGCGCGAGTTGGGGCCGGTCTCCGTGCTGACCGGTGATGTCCGGGTGTACTACTCCGTCTCCGTGTGGTCCCTGCTGGTGCCTGTCGCCTTCGCGGTGTGTGCGGCGGTCGCCGTGACCTGGTTCGTGACCACGCCGCTCATGGCCAGCTCGGCGAGCCGGCTGTCCGCGCTGTCCGCGGTGGGCGGTGCGGGACTGCTCTGCGCGGCTGCGATGGCGTGGTGGGGCGCCCGCACGGCGGCGGCGACGGGCTCGGTGTGGCGCCCTCGTAACGACTGACACGACCGTTGTGGGCCGTGGGGACGGGCCCGTGGGCTTCGTGGCCCACGGCCCACAAGGCGTCAGTGGGGATGCGGGACAGGTGCGCCGCTCGGCCGGAACCCTGTCCCGCCGCCGGTGACCGTGCGCAAGGGCCCGGACCACACTCCCGCTCTCGTACGCGCTCGGGCTACGGCATCCGCTCCGACGGCACGCACGTCCTGAGCCTGCCAGGCGATCCGGGCGGCCTGTACGCGGTTGTCGACCGCCAGCTTGGTGTAGACGGCGCGGATGTGGTCCTTGACGGTGTGGCCGCTGATGTTCAGTGCCTCGGCCATCTCCACGTTGGCGGCGCCTTGTTCCAGCAACCGCAGGATCTCCTGCTCACGAGGGCTCAGCGTGGCCACCAGTCTCCTCGCGGTGACCGTCGCCTCAGTCAGCCGCTCGGGCCTGATCAGCCGGGCCGCCACCAACGCGGCCGCGGTGGGATCGAGCGCGAGGCCACCCGCGGCGGCGGCTCGCACCGCCCAGTGCAGATGGGCGACCGAGTCCTCGCGGAGCAGGATCCCGTTTGCACCCTGGTGCAGCAGCATCCTCGCGGATTGCTCTGACAAGTGGCTGACCAGCACGATTCTCGGTAAGGGCGGTCCGGACGACGGCAGTGTGCCGAGGGTGTCGTCCGGATCGTCGTGGAGGGATACGAGCAGGTCCGGCCGGGACGCCCGCACCAGGCGCGCGAACCGGCCCACCGGTCCTTCACCGACGACCCGGATGCGCTCGTCCTCCTCCAGAACGCGCCGCACCCCGGCTCGTTCCAAGGGCCCGTCTCCGAACACGCAGACACGCAGCATCTTCTCTTCCCCCGTCATGACTGTCACAGCCCTTCACCAGGGATCGCGCGATATCTCATCGCGGGGGCGATCTCACTGAGTTCACTCACCCTGTACGGCATGTACATCTCATCGCTATCTTCAGCTTGTTGCAGGGCGTACTGCCTGAGGGGTGGAGATAACGGGATGTAACCTCTGTTATAGGGACGTAAACAGGTCAGGGCTCTGTTGCGGTGTGGGTGCGCGCCGCGCATAGTTGCGCTGCGAACAGGTCGGAACCGGGGGTGACGTGGGTGATGGCCGGGCACGCGACCGAGGAGCATCCGCACGGGGCCGACCGGCTCTGCGCCGCCGGGGACCGTGTGTACTCCCGAGCCGTACGCCGGGGCCGTGTCCCGCGCGAGGACGCCGACGCCGTGCCCTGTCTCCTCGAACTCGCCCTGCTGCACCCCGACCCCGACGACATGGGCTGGCTGGTGCCCACCTCCCCGCAGGAGGTCATGACGCGTCTGCTGCGCGGCGTCCACGCCGAGGTCAGCGCCAGCCAGGCCCGGATGGGCGCGGCGGTCGACGCCGTCGAGTGGTACGCGGGCCTGGGGGGTTCACGCGCGCGGACGCCGACGGAGAGCTCGGCGATCCGGGTGCTCGACGGACTGTCCCGGATCCGGGCGGCGATCGACGAGGCCACCGACCGCTGCACCTCCGAGGTGCTGACCGTGCAGCCGGGCGGCATCCGCCGCGAGGACGAGCTGCGCGAGGGGCTGCACCGGGCGCTGGCGATGTGCCGCCGTGGGGTGCGGATGCGGGACCTGTACACGCATGTGGCCCGGCACGGGCAGGGCCTGCACAACTACATGGAACTGATGGGGGAGTCGGCGGAGGCCCGCACCCTGGACGAGGTCGTGGAGCGCCTCATCGTCTTCGACCGGACGGTGGCCTTCATCCCCGCCAACGCCGACCGCACCATGGCCCTGGAGATCCGCCACCCGGCGCTGGTGGAGTACCTGGTCACCGTCTTCGAACGGCTCTGGCGCCTCGGAGTCCCGCTGGCCGCGTCCCTCCCGTCGGCCGGCGTCGCGGGCATCACGCACCGGGAACGGTCCATCGCGGCGCTGCTGGCGGAGGGCCACCAGGACGCGGTGGTCGCCGAGCGGCTGGGCATCAGTGTCCGCACCTGCCGGGCCCACATCGCCCGCCTCTCCGAGCGCCTCGGCGCGGCCAGCCGCACCCAACTGGGCGTCCGCATCGCCCAGGCCGGCCTCGACGGGCCGCCCCGCACTCCGCCGCCGGACGCCCTGCCCGCCGCCGCGGCGCCCGCGCCGGAGGCGCCGACCGCCCTGTGAGGCAGCCGGGTCCGCGCGGCGCCTACTGTTCCAGGTTCTCCTGCTTGAGGATGCCGGACTCCGCGATGCGGTAACCGAGCTGCGCCCGGCTGCCGCTGCCCAGCGCCGTCGCCAGCTTGGCTATGTGGGCGCGGCAGGTGCGGACGTTCATGCCGAGACGCCGGGCGATGGCCTCGTCGACGTGGCCCTCGACGAGGAGTTTGGCTATGGAGTGCTGGATGTCTGTGATGCCGTCGGGGGCGGTTTCGTAGGGGGCGCCGGCGGTGAGCGGGACCGCTCGGCCCCACATGAACTCGAAGACCTTGACCAGGTAGCGCACAAGCCCCGGGTGTCTGAGTTCCAGGGCGACCTGTTGGTCGTCTCGGGTGGGTATGAAGGCGACGGTGTCGTCGCAGATGATGAGGCGCTCCACGAGCTCGTCGATGGTGCGGTATTCCACCTTGCCGTCGGACAGCCGGGCCACATAGGCCAGCTTCTCCGGGCTGTGCCGGGCGGTGTGTTGATAAAGGGTGCGGATCCGCACACCACGTTCGATCAACGGTCTGTCACGTTCCAGGCCCTGGAGCAGATTGCGCTCCGATATGCGGTTGCTCGGCTGGACCGTGAGTACCTCGGTCTGACATTCGGCGGTAGCGAGGTTCAACGCCGCCTGGATCCGCTCGCCGCCTTCCAGGACCGTGATCGCGTGGGTCGGGGTCGCCACCTGAGCGCTGAGAGCCATGAACGGTTCGAAGGCGTCGGTGAGCTCGATCGAACGCCGCCGGTACTCGGTGATTTCGCGCTCTATCGGGTTGAGCCGTTGGGCCAGTGCGACCGAAGGGGGAACGGGGCGGAGCCAGTTCGCGTCATCTGGGTCGGGATGGAGGAGGGGGAACTCCATGAGGCAGGGTGCGGCACCCGCCTCCTCACGTGCGATGCGTCCCGTCCGCAGCGCGTGTGCGTAGAGACGTGCTCCGTCGTCGCACAGATCAGCCACCGTGTGGGGATGTGCCGATTTAGCCCGATTTTCCACCTAATCTCCACCCCCCAGGGTCCTGAACATGCAGGAACATGATGCATTGATTATGTGGCCATGACGTGCCCGAATGAGCCATCGTCGTACTCGACGGGGGAAGAGGGGACCTTCAAGTGAGGACGAAGCCGACTATGCGCAAGAGAATGCTTCGCTCGGTGCTTGTCGCCGCCTTCTCCACCGTATTCATCTTCGGAGCACTGAGTGGTTTCTCCGATGCGAAGGGTGATATCCGCGCGGACACCAGTTGGCCGGCGGGGGCGGATTCGACAACACAGGCGCGGGCCGTGGACACCAGCTGGCCGGTGCCTCCGGCTGACGATGGTGCAGGGAGCTGATGTGACCACTCCTCCCGACGACCGTTCCTTCCGCCGCGAAATGGCCACCGCCTATCGCTCCGGTTGGCACTTCATCGACCTGGCCACCGCCATCCCCCACAGCGGTGACTCGTTGATGGTGACCGTGTTCGGCGAACCGGTGGTGGTGACCCGGGACGAGGACGAGGACATCCGGGCGTACCGGTGTCTGCGGCGACCGCGCGGCGCGCCGCAGCCAGTGCGGTGTGCCGTTCGGTACGGGATGGTCTTCGTCAATCTCGACCAGCGCGACCACCGGCTCGCCGAGCCGGAGACCCCGGCCTCCACGGCCGTTACAGCCACCCCCCGCAGTGCCTGAAGCGATTCCCCCGTCGTTTCAAATCGCTCAGGCGCTTCCCCCCAGCAGCGGGGGGGCCCGGGACCGGAAAACCGGGACGCCCCGGGGGGGGTAGGGGGGCATTTTGGGGTGGCGCCCGGGGACGGGGGGGGCCCCCCCGGCG
>NZ_JBHVDD010000013.1:0-52685 GCF_042802995.1 Streptomyces sp. NPDC057438 | reverse complement strand
GCTGTCCCTTACGCGATCCCCCCGTCGTTTAAAATCGCACCGCCGCTCCCCCCCCGCCGCGGCGCCCCCCGCACCTGAACACGGTGACGCCGCTGCAGGCTTACGGGGACATTTCTGGATGTCCGCCGGTATCGGAGCGGGCCCGCCCGTTCGTCCATCTGTCCGAAAGAAGGTCAATCGGCAGCGGACGGTGACCGTCGGCGACCGTCAGCCGCGCCCCAGTGCTCCGGTCAGTTCGATCTCGATGACGACCCGGAGCGGGTTGGGCCGCGGCTGCCTGCCGTAGCGCTCCGCGTACCGCCGTTCCGCCTCCGCGACCCGCTCCCGGTCCTCGTGGACGCGGCCGAGCCCCTCCAGGGTGGCCCAGCGAGCCCCCTCCAGCTGGCACACCGCGACCCGCGCGCCCCCGGCGCCCGCCGCGCGCACGTGCCGTGCCTTCGCGCTCCCCGAACGGGTGATCACCCGAGCGATCCGGGCCTCCGGGTCGTATGTGACACCGACGGGCACCACATGAGGGCTGCCGTCGGCGCGGAGGGTGGTCAGCGTGCACAGGTGGCGCTCCCGCCAGAAGGCGAGGTACGCGGCATCGGGGTCACCGGGGTCCACTCGATAAGTACTCACGGCCTGGAATCTAGCGGGATCGCGGGATACCCGGTCCCCACAGGCACTCGCAGGGGACTTCCCCGGGGTCGGTCGGAAACCCGAACCCGCCCGGAACCCTCCCCGCTCCACACTTGAGTGGAATAGACTCAACTTTATGTACGTTGCCCAAGTCACCGTGACCGGCGCAACGGCTGACGCAACGGCCGACGCCAGGAGGGAAACGCGAACGTGGACGCCGAGCTGACCAACAGGAGCCGGGACGCGATCAACGCGGCCAGCAACCGGGCCGTGTCCGAGGGACACGCCGACTTCACCCCCGCCCACCTGCTGCTGGCTCTGCTCCAGGGGCAGGAGAACGAGAACATCACCGACCTGCTCGCCGCCGTCGACGCCGACCAGGCGGCCGTCCGCGCGGGCGCGGAGAAGATCCTGGCCGGTCTGCCCAGCGTGACCGGCTCCACGGTCTCGCCGCCCCAGCCCAACCGCGAGCTGCTGAGCGTGGTCGCCGAGGCCCAGGCCAAGGCGAAGGAACTGGGGGACGAGTACGTCTCCACCGAGCACCTCCTGATCGGGATCGCCGACAAGGGCGGCCAGGCCGGCGACGTACTCTCCCGGCAGGGGGCGAACGCCAGGAAGTTGCAGGAGGCGTTCCAGAAGGCAAGGGGAGGACGCCGGGTGACCACCGCCGATCCGGAGGGCCAGTACAAGGCCCTGGAGAAGTTCGGGACCGACTTCACCGCCGCCGCGCGGGAGGGGAAGCTCGACCCCGTCATCGGCCGGGACCAGGAGATCCGGCGCGTCGTCCAGGTGCTCTCCCGCCGGACCAAGAACAACCCCGTCCTCATCGGTGAGCCCGGCGTCGGCAAGACCGCCGTCGTCGAGGGCCTCGCCCAGCGGATCGTCAAGGGCGACGTGCCCGAGTCGCTGAAGAACAAGCGGCTGGTCTCGCTCGACCTCGGCGCCATGGTCGCCGGGGCCAAGTACCGGGGCGAGTTCGAGGAGCGGCTGAAGACGGTCCTCGCCGAGATCAAGGACTCCGACGGCCAGATCATCACCTTCATCGACGAGCTGCACACCGTCGTCGGCGCGGGCGCCGGCGGCGACTCCGCCATGGACGCCGGCAACATGCTGAAGCCGATGCTGGCCCGCGGCGAGCTGCGCATGGTCGGCGCGACGACCCTCGACGAGTACCGCGAGCGCATCGAGAAGGACCCGGCGCTGGAACGCCGCTTCCAGCAGGTGCTGGTCGCCGAGCCGACCGTCGAGGACACCATCGCGATCCTGCGCGGCCTCAAGGGCCGGTACGAGGCCCACCACAAGGTCGTGATCGCGGACGCGGCCCTGGTCGCCGCCGCCACCCTCTCCGACCGGTACATCACCTCCCGTTTCCTGCCCGACAAGGCCATCGACCTCGTCGACGAGTCCGCCTCCCGGCTCCGGATGGAGATCGACTCCTCGCCCGTCGAGATCGACGAGCTGCAGCGGTCCGTGGACCGGCTCCGCATGGAGGAGATGGCCCTCGACAAGGAGACCGACGCCGCCTCCCGCGAGCGCCTGGAACGGCTGCGCCGCGACCTCGCCAACAAGGAGGAGGACCTGCGGGGCCTCACCGCCCGCTGGGAGAAGGAGAAGCAGTCCCTCAACGCCGTCGGTGAACTCAAGGAGAAGCTCGACGAGTTGCGCGGCCAGGCCGAACGCGCCCAGCGCGACGGCGACTTCGACACCGCCTCCAAGCTGCTCTACGGCGAGATCCCCACCCTGGAGCGGGCGTTGGAGGAGGCGTCCGAGGCCGAGGAGGAGGCCGCCGCGTCCAAGAACACCATGGTCAAGGACGAGGTCGGCGCCGACGACATCGCCGACGTCGTCGCCTCCTGGACCGGTATCCCGGCCGGCCGCCTGCTGGAGGGCGAGACCCAGAAGCTGCTCCGTATGGAGGACGAGCTGGGCCGCCGCCTCATCGGCCAGACCGAGGCCGTACGGGCCGTCTCCGACGCCGTGCGCCGCTCCCGCGCCGGCATCGCCGACCCGGACCGCCCCACCGGCTCCTTCGTCTTCCTCGGTCCGACGGGTGTCGGCAAGACGGAGCTGGCGAAGGCGCTCGCCGACTTCCTCTTCGACGACGAGCGGGCCATGATCCGCATCGACATGTCGGAGTACAGCGAGAAGCACAGCGTCGCCCGGCTCGTCGGCGCGCCCCCCGGGTACATCGGCTACGAGGAGGGCGGCCAGCTCACCGAGGCAGTCCGCCGCCGCCCGTACTCCGTCGTGCTGCTGGACGAGGTGGAGAAGGCGCACCCCGAGGTCTTCGACATCCTCCTCCAGGTGCTGGACGACGGCCGGCTCACCGACGGACAGGGCCGTACGGTCGATTTCCGCAACACGATCCTGATCCTCACCTCGAACCTGGGCAGCCAGTACCTGGTCGACCCGGTCACCCCCGAGGCCGAGAAGAAACAGCAGGTCATGGACGTGGTGCGGGCCTCCTTCAAGCCGGAGTTCCTCAACCGGCTCGACGACCTCGTCGTCTTCTCCGCCCTGGACAAGGCGGAGCTGGAGCGCATCGCCAAGCTGCAGATCGACCGCCTGTCCAAGCGTCTCGCCGAACGCCGCCTCACCCTGGAGATCACCCCCGAGGCCCTGGCCTGGCTCGCGGACGAGGGCAACGACCCGGCGTACGGGGCACGCCCGCTGCGCCGCCTCGTGCAGACCGCCATCGGCGACCGCCTGGCCAAGGAGATCCTCTCCGGCGAGGTCAAGGACGGCGACACGGTCCGCGTGGACACGTTCGGTGAGGGCGAGGGGCTGATCGTGGGCCCGGTCCCGTCGATGGAGAAGAAGCCGTGACGGGGAAGGACCGGGAGAACCCGCGATGCGGAAAGAGCCCGTGACAGGGACGGATCGGGGGTACCCGAAAGGTTCCCCGCCACGCTCGTAGCTGAATCCCCCGGCGGATCCGGCCAAGGGCGACGAACCGCGCGGGGCGGGGGTTGCCACCCCCCGCCCCGCATGGGAGAGGATGGCGGAATCCGTACGAAGGGAAAATCACGGTGAGCATCGACCCGTCCTCGATTCCGAACTTCGGGGGCCAGCCCGAGCCGCAGCCCCAAGGGCCGGCGGGCCCCGTCGTCCCGGATCAGGACCTCGTGAAGCAGCTCCTGGACCAGATGGAGCTGAAGTACGTCGTCGACGACGAGGGTGACCTCGCGGCGCCGTGGGAGGAATTCCGTACGTACTTCATGTTCCGTGGCGAGGGTGACCAGCAGGTCTTCTCGGTGCGCACGTTCTACGACCGCCCGCACCAGATCGACGAGAAGCCGTCTCTGCTGGAGACCATCGACGACTGGAACCGCCGCACCCTGTGGCCCAAGGTCTACAGCCACACGCACGACGACGGCACGGTCCGCCTCATCGGCGAGGCCCAGCTGCTCATCGGCACCGGCGTCAGCCTGGAGCACTTCGTCTCGTCGACGGTCAGCTGGGTGCGGGCCGCCATCGAGTTCGACAAGTGGATCGTCGAGCAGCTCGGCCTGGCCGAGGACGTCGACGAGACCGACGACAAGCCCAAGGACGGCGACGACGGGGAGTAGTCGCCGCCGCACGCCCCGCAGACCTCCGAGAGCCCGGCCAGGGCGCCCGCCGCACGGCGGCGCGCCAGGGCCGGGCTCTCGCCGTCTTCCGCCGGCCTGCCCTCTCGCTGTCTCCCGTCGGCCTGCCTCTCGGCGTCTCGGCGTCAGAACGCCGCCTTGAGCCGTTTGGCCGCCTCCTCCAACACGCCTGTCCGCTTGCAGAACGCGAAGCGAACAAAGGGGGCGCCCTGCTCGCGGTGGTCGTAGAAGACCGCGTTGGGGATGGCGACGACTCCGGCCCGCTCGGGCAGGGCCCGGCAGAAGGCGAAGCCGTCGGTCTCGCCGAGGGGGCGGATGTCGGTGGTGACGAAGTACGTGCCGGCGGTACGGAACACGCCGAAGCCGGCGTCCGCGAGCCCCGCCGACAGCAGGTCGCGTTTGGCCAGCATGTCCGCCCGGAACGCCTCGAAGTAGCTGTCCGGCAGCGCGAGGGCCTCGGCGACGGCGTACTGGAAGGGCCCGGACGCCACGTAGGTGAGGTACTGCTTCGCCGAGCGCACGGCGGTCACCAGCGCGGGCGCGGCCGTCACCCAGGTCACTCCTCGTTGGTCTGCCTATTCCTCTTCCTACGTCGTGCGACAGGCCCCGCTGCGGATCTCCGGCACCGGCGGTGAGCGGGCCGCGCAACCCGTCCGGTCCGGTCTGGCGGCCATCCCGACGGGCTCGGTGACACGGCACTGACCGTCGTATCCTGACCACACACGGGAAGGAGCCGTTGATGAGCGTCGACGCGATCGTGCACACCGAGTTCCCCAAGGGGTACACGGTTCTGTTCGGGGCCGACGGAAAGGTGATCATGACCCCGCAGAGCGAAGAGCACTCCAGCACCATCAGGTCGATGCAGATCGACTCCGCTCTTGCCCTCGGCCGTCACGCGAAGGTCACCTCCGATGTCTACATCGACTTCCCCGCCGACGAGAACTCCGCCCCCGATCTGGCGATCCTTCGCGAGGACGCCCGCCGGGAGGGCAAGCGCTACAGCTTCGAGGACGTCCTGCTGATCTCCGAGGTCGTCTCGACCTCCTCCGCACGCAAGGACTACGACGACTGCACCGCGAAGTACGGCCGCTACGGAATCCCGATCTACCTGGTCGTGGACCCTTACGCCCAGGAAGTCGTCCTCCACACCCAGCCGACCGCCACGGGTTACATCGCGGCCCACACCCACAAGTACGGCACGGGCAAGCTCCCCATCCCCCTGGCCGACGGCCGCACCTTCACCCTCGACCTCGACGAGCTCCCGCGCCCGGAGCCCGAGGCGGACGGCCGCTGACGAGGGACTACTCCCCGCCGGCCAGGCCACGCCAGGCCCGTGCCGTTCCGTGCCGCGAGCGCGTGCGACGAAGTCCGGTTCGCCGCAAGGAGGTTCGAAGCCGCGTTCGCTGCGGGCGACCACCACACGCACTGCCCTGAGGTAGCGGGCCCGCTCGTCCTCGGCCGAGTTGCCGGCCCCGGTTCGGCGATAGCGTGGCACGGCAAGGACTGCTGCTGACAGGTTGGACGAGTTTCATGCGGATGCGGTTCGAACCCGAGGCCGAGGAGGAGTTCGAGGCGGCGTGCGGGCTGCTGGTCGACCGCCTGGTCCGCTGGGCCGGGGAGCAGGGGCTGCCGGTGGACGGATTCACTGCCGAGGAGGCCCTGGACTACCGACACCGGGCGACTGCCGACGGCCGACTGGGGCTGTGGGAGCCGCGCCATGTGGAGGAACTACTGCTCTCCTGGCTTCCCCACCAGGTCACCGAGCTTCCCGGGGAGGAACGCGGCGACGCCCCGGGCACCTTGCGGACCCTGCTGCGCTATCTGCACGCCGCGCAGTTGGCGGACCCGCGCGGCCCCTCACTCCAGGATTCCCTTGCCGCGGTCGACAGGGTCGCGGACCGGCATCTGGCGGCGATGACGGACCGCACGCGCTGGGGACTGGCGAAGTTCTGGGCGATGACGGCCGCGGAGCAGGGCGTGGACGTCCAGGACGGGGCGGCGTTTCAGCGCTTCGCGGACCGGGCGCAGCGTGGGGAGGTCGCCTACGATCAGCAGGCCCTCGCCACGATCATGGAACGGCGGCTGACCGGCCGCGCGCTGTCCGGCGTGACCCGGGCCGAGCCGCAACTGCCCGTGATGCTTCCCCCGGACGACGGACTGCGCCGCCGGGCCGAGGCGTCGACGACCGTGGCGCAGTTGCGCGGACTCGCCGAATGGGCGGGGCAGGGCGGCCGACCGGTGACGGCGACGGGACGGCTGCGGATGGCGGAGGCCCGCGAGCTGGTGGACGTACTCGGCACCGGCGACAAGATCGAGGGGGTGCGCTCCTCTGCCGACCTGCCGCAGCTGGGCCTGCTGGTGGAGTGGGCGAAGAAGGCGCGCCTGGTCCGGGTGGTCAAGGGGCGGTTGTACGCGGTGGCCAAGGCCCGGCCGGTGCTGGCCGACCCGCTCCGGCTGTGGCTGCGCGCCTTCGACGCGTGCTTCGAGCTGCGGCAGGGCCTGATCGGGGCGCGTAGCGGCTGGCACGTCGAGTCGATGCTCTTCGACGTCTACGAGGATGTCCTGGAGGATGTACTGAACACGCTCTACAGCCTGCCGTACCCGATGCCCTGGCCGCGACTGCGCGACACGGTGCACCTGGCCTATCGAAGCTCCTTCCAACTCGACCGCGGGTTGGACCTTCAGCGCCGGATGTGGTTCGAGCACGCCGACCGGGACCTGCGCGCGGTGCTCGATCTGCTGGACGACCTGGGCGCGATCGAGCGTGACCGGGGGATGGCCGATCCGGTGTTCCTCGACATCGACCTCTCCGATGCCGGTCCCGAGCTGCTCGCGGACATGCCGCCGGAGCTCGCGGAGCTGCTGGGCGTCGCGGGGGCGGCAACGGACCCGGCGGCGCGGGAGCGTGCCGATGCCCGGCGAGAGGAGCTGACCGCCGGGCCGGTCGAGCTCATCCGTCTCACCGAGCTCGGTACCCGGGCCGTACGACAGCGGTTGCTGGCGGCCGGCAGGGACGCCCCGTTGGTCGGTGAACTGGCCCAGGCGCCGGCGGCCGGCCTGCTGGGGGTTCTGGCCGAGGAGTACGACCCGGACGCCGCCCGCACGGAACTGGCTGGCTGGATCACGGCCCGCGGCGAGCGGGAAGGGGCCCTGCGCCAACTGACCGACGCCGTAAGGACCATGACCTTCCGCACGCGTGCGCAGGCGATGCTCGACGTGCTGCTGACGGCGTTGCCGGACGGTGAGGGCGAGCGGCTGCTGCACACGTTGCGGCGGGACACACAGCTGGCGCCGCCGGCGCTGAACGCGCTGGCGCACCGTGAGTTGCTGTCCCCCGAGGACATGACCGATGCCGAGCAGCTGCTGGTGCTCGCCGAGAGCCTGCTTCAGCTCGTGGAGTTGGCGGGCGGCGGGGACGGCGCCGAGGAGACGCTGCGCGCCCAGGGCCTGCAGGCCAGGGACGCGGTTGCCGCCGCGTTGGACTCCGCGCACCCGGACCGGGCCGGACTCGACGAGCTCAGGCAGCTGGCGGCCCGGGCACTGGGTACCCACGGCGCCCGCACCGGCCGCGCGTGGAAGGCCCGGCGCTCGTCAGGCAAGAGCGGCCGCAAGCGGCGCCGCTGACCGGGCAACACCGCCTGCCCCCCAGGTGCCGGGTGCGCCGGCACTGGCACGGAGCCGGGCGGAGGGAAACCGATGGGTCCCGGCGCCGTACTTCTCGGTGGCGCGTTACCGTCGGGGTCGTGGATGAGGGATGGGGCGAGGACGGGCTGCGGGCCCTGCGTGGCGCGCTCCACGCGCAGGACGGAGTGGCGTTGCTTGCGGCGTTGCGTCGTGGACCCGTGCGTGAGGTGCTGCAGCTGGCCGGCGATGGTGTGGCCGGGGCCGCGGCGCAGGGCCTGCCGGGGACTGCGGAGATGGCGGCCTTGTTTCTCGGCGCGCACCTGGAGCGCGGCTTCCGGGGCGATGAGGAGCTGGCGGACCGGTTGCGCGCGGCTACGGGAGACGCGGCGGTGCCCCTCCTGCGCCCGCTCGCGGTCGATCTGGAGATGCTCGCCATGCTGCTGGAAGGCGACCCGGCCGAGTCCGGTGGCCGGATCGATCTGTCCACCGGGGAGTGCTGGCCTGCGTTCACCGATGAGCTGGGGCCTGGGCCCGAGGCTGAGGAGGACGACGATCCCGAGCGATGGCTGTACGTGCCGGCTCCGGGATCCCGGGCCGGTTACCGGGACATGGAGCTGTTCATCGAAGAGGTCGAGGACGTCGCCCTTGCCGACAGGCTGCGGATCGCCATGGGCGGGCGGGGTACCTTCCGGCGCTTCAAGGACGTCCTCGCTGGTGACGAGCGCTCCTGGAGCCGGTACCACCGGTTCCGCGATGAGCGACAGCGCGGACGGGCCCGCGCCTGGCTGGCCGAAGAGGGCTACTGCCCGCACATCACCTTCTTCGTAGAGCCCAGCTCGACTTCGTACCCTTCGGGGCCGGTATGACTCGTTGCTGCCCCTGTCCTGCATGATCCGGGGGCGCTGTCAGCGGGCCTGGCGGCGCCGGTTGATCGCTGATGGAAGCGTGTACGCCGACAGGCGGGTTGCGTGACATGACTGCCGAGCACCGGTGTCCCGACTCGACCAGGCGGCAGTCGGGTGCGGGTGCGCGGCGGCTCGGAGGCAACCAGGCCGTGCGGCCCGTGCATACGCTGGTACGTCTGTGGCTGTCAGGCGGCCAGCGTCTTGAGTCGGGAGGCCGCCTCCTCCAACACGCCTGTCCGCTTGCAGAACGCGAAGCGAACAAAGGGGGCGCCCTGCTCGCGGTGGTCGTAGAAGACCGCGTTGGGGATGGCGACGACTCCGGCCCGCTCGGGCAGGGCCCGGCAGAAGGCGAAGCCGTCGGTCTCGCCGAGGGGGCGGATGTCGGTGGTGACGAAGTACGTGCCGGCGGTACGGAACACGCCGAAGCCGGCGTCCGCGAGCCCCGCCGACAGCAGGTCGCGTTTGGCCAGCATGTCCGCCCGGAACGCCTCGAAGTAGCTGTCCGGCAGCGCGAGGGCCTCGGCGACGGCGTACTGGAAGGGCCCGGACGCCACATAGGTGAGGTACTGCTTCGCCGAGCGCACGGCGGTCACCAGCGCGGGCGCGGCCGTCACCCAGCCGACCTTCCATCCCGTGAAGGAGAAGGTCTTGCCCGCGGACCCGATGGTCACGGTCCGCTCCCGCATCCCCGGGAACGTGGCGAGCGGCAGGTGCTCGGCCTCGTCGAAGACCAGGTGCTCGTACACCTCGTCCGTCACGACCAGCAGATCCCGCTCGACGGCCAGCTCGGCGATCGCGGTCAGCTCCGCCCGGGTGAGGACGGTGCCGGTCGGGTTGTGCGGAGTGTTGATCAGCAGCAGTCGGGTCCGGTCGGTGACGGCGGCCCGCAGTTCGTCGAGATCCAGCCGGAAGCGCCGCTCCTCGCCCGTGTCACCGGACCCCCCGGCGGTTCCCTCGGACGGCCGTAGCGTCACCGGTACGCGCGTTCCGCCCGCCATCGCGATGCAGGCCGCGTACGAGTCGTAGTACGGCTCCAGGGCGACCACCTCGTCGCCCGGCTCCAGCAGGCCCAGCAGGGCTGCCGCGATGGCCTCCGTGGCACCCGCCGTGACCAGCACCTCCGTGTCCGGGTCGAACTCCAGCCCGTACCGCCGCCGCTGATGGTCGACGATCGCGGTCCGCAGCTCGGGGACGCCCGGCCCCGGCGGGTACTGGTTGCCCCGGCCGTCGCGCAGCGCCCGTACGGCGGCCTCGCGGATCTCCTCGGGGCCGTCGGTGTCCGGAAAGCCCTGGCCCAGGTTGATGGACCCGGTCCGCAGGGCGAGCGCCGACATCTCGGCGAAGATCGTCGTTCCGAACTCGGCGAGCCGCCGGTTCTGCGCCGGACGAGGGGTGCGGGCGGAGCTTGCGCTGGAGGTCATGGCCGTCATCCTGCGCCGAACCTCTGGAGTTCCTCAACTTCGCTTTGGCCGGTGGGACGACAGGGCATCCCCACGTCACGCACGGCTCATGGGGGGCCTGCACGGGGGAATGAAAGGCAGGTGCCGACATGGAGGTCGTCTTCTTCTTCGTCGTCGTGGGCGCGGTCGTTCTGATCAGCATCGTTTCGAGGGCGGGCAGCGGTGGCTCGCGGACGAGCCGGCGTGCGCACAGCTGGTGGGCGGACGGCGGATCGTCCCGCCACCGCGGTGGATCGTCCTGCAGCAGCGGGTCGTCCTGTGGTAACGGGGGTGGTTGCGGTGGTGGGGGTGGCTGCGGCGGCGGAAGCTGACCGCGGCGTCGCGACCCACAGGGGGCGGTGGCCGTGGACGAGGACATGAGACTGCTGCTGGTCGTCTGGGCCGGGTTCGCCGTGTTCATGGCGGTGATCGTCGTGGTGGGCCGCTGGCGCGAAGCCCGTCGCGACGCGGGTCGTGACGGGCGCCGCAGCTGGTGGACGGACGGCGGGGGATCGTCGGGCGGGTCGTCGTGCGGGGGCGGGTCCTCCTGCGGCGGTGGCTGCGGGGGCGGAGGGGACTGAGCGATGGCCGAGATGTTTCCGGTGTTGGGTGTCCTGCTGTTCGTGGCCCTGGTGCTGCTCGCCTCGCTGGTGGTGCCGATCGTCGTACTGGTCACGCGGGGCGGTGGCGGCGGTTCGTCCTGTGGGGGAAGCTCGTCCTCCTCGTGCGGCGGCAGCGGCGACCGACCTCGCGAGAGGCAAGCTCTGGACTTGCTCAACTCGGCTTTGGGCGGTCCATGGCGGGGGAATCCCCGCGACACGCAAGTGAGCGAGGCGCCCACGGGGGGCCGCTTCGGGGGACTCGGAAGAAAGAGGGGAGGGTGACGCCATGAACGCGATCGCGGTGATCGGCATCATCCTGGTGGTGGTCTGTGCGGTACTGGCGCTCATCGTGGCCGACAGCCGCCGCAGGACGCGCGCGGCACGGGCGGGGGCCCGAGGCGGCAGGACGTCCGGCCGCGGTGGCAGCGCCCACCGCGGCGCCCACCGCAACGGCGGCCGCGGCGACAGCGGCTCGTCGAGCAGCGACAACAGCTGGTGGGTGCTGGGGGCGGCCGGCGTCGGTGACAGCGGCTCGTCCCACTCCTCCTCGAACGACGACCGGGGTTCGTCGTCCGGGGGCTCGTCCTGCGGCAGCAGCAGCGGCTCGTCCTGCAGCAGCAGCTCGTCCTGTGGTGGGGGGTCCTCCTGCGGCGGCGGGGGCGGATGCGGTGGAGGCAGCTGACACGGGGCAGCTGAGCTCCACGACACGAGCGCCCGCCGGGAGGACCGACTCCCGGCGGGCGCTCGCGTGTGTGGTGCCTGCGGACGTCATGCCGCCGCGTGTGTAGCGCCGCGCGGACGGGGCAGACGGTCCGGTGTCCCGCACGCTGCCCGGGGCCGGCGCGCGGGTAGCACTTCTGTTCACGCCTGGGTGCGCCGGGTGGGCCCGGTAGTCCGACGGGCGCTTCCCCGTGTTCGCGCGCCTGGCGCGGCGGGCGCGTGGGGAGTGTGTCGGCCGACGGGGCGTACGCCTGGTTGAACAGTTGAGCTGGGCTGCCCTCGGGGGGATGGAAAGCACGCCAAGTTGGGTAAAAACGCTGTGGTTGCACCACAGTTCATGATTCCCTATAAATCGCCAACGCAGCCCCCGGACGTCCCTCCCGGCAGGCCTGACACGGCTGACCGGACCGACGGGGACGTCGTCCTCACCCGACCTGGCTGACCGGGCCACGATTCCCGGTGCCGACCGGGGTGCGCCGGACCCACTCCTCTTCATCGTTGCGTCGCTGCGGAGCCGACCCATGCTCACGACCCTGAACACCGCCTACACCGACACGCGCGCGGCAGACCTCGCCTGGGCCCTGGGCCGCGAGCCGCTGCCCGCGCTCGCCACGCTCGATCTCGAACTCACCGGCGCAAAGCTGCAGTTGCGGCTGCTCGGCGCGTCCCACCAGGTGCTCCTGGAGGAGGAGCGGGGCAGCCACTGCTCGGAGACGGTCGCGTGCATTCCGGGGTCCAGCACGCCCCTTCCGCTCGGCGTGGCCAAACGGGTGGGTGACTGGGAGTACGAATTCGCCGCCCGCGTCGAAGTGCTGTCACCGGGTTCCTTCGCCGGCCGCGCCCAGGAACTGCTGGCCCTCGTCTCCGACCACCCGCACGGCCTGGCCGGGGTCTTCCCCGGCAGCCCGCACGCGTTCACGGCGATGCTGGCGCAGCGGCACGAGGGGCAGGTGCACTGGCGTACGTGGCACGCGTATCCCCAGGACGGTCAACTGGTGGCAACGAGAACGAGGGTGGGGGTGAGGGTGCCGGTACCTGTGCCTCTGCCGGTGCCGATGCCCGCGGTGCTGTGAGGGTGCCTCATGGCTCGGTCCGGCTGGTTGGGCGGGTTCGGCTCCGGTGGGTCTTCTCGCGCAGCCCCTGTTTTTCAGGGGCGCGGGGAACTGCGCGAGAACGCTCCACGCACCCGCAGCCGCCCAACCACCCGAACTCCCGAGCTATGAGGCACCCGGCCAAGCGTCGCAGACCACCCGTGTGGGTGACCCGGCGGAGCGCGACCGTGACGGTAGCGTGCCAGGAGTGATCGAGCCGCACGCCCCCGCACCCCCCGGCGCCCCTCCCCCCTGGCGCGGCGACGGAGGCCCGGGCGCCCAGGCGTGGTTACCGGTCCGCCCGGGAGTCGGCCGCTTCCTCGTCCTCGCGGGCGTCTTCGTCTGCGCCGCCTGCGGACTCGTGTACGAACTGGAACTCGTCGCCCTCGCCTCGTACTTGATCGGGGACTCGGTCACCCAGGCCTCCGTGGTCCTCTCGGTCATGGTGTTCGCCATGGGCATCGGCTCCCTCGCCGCGAAACGCCTCTGCTCCCGTGCGGCCCTCGGCTTCGGTGCCATCGAGGCCGCCCTCGCTCTGGTCGGCGGCTGCAGTGCCCTCGCGCTGTACGCGGTGTTCGCCTGGACCGGCGACTGGGGCGGGATGTGGGCGAACGGCTCCCGCTACCTCCTCGTCGCGTTCTCCCTGGCCATCGGCCTGCTCATCGGCGCCGAGGTGCCCCTGCTGATGGAGCTGATCCAGCGCATCCGCCGCCAGGACGCGGGGGGCGCGGTCGCCGACCTGTTCGCGGCCGACTACGTGGGCGCGCTGGTCGGCGGCCTCGCCTTTCCCTTCCTCCTGCTGCCCTGGCTCGGCCAACTGACCGGCGCCCTGCTCACCGGCACGGTGAACGCCCTCGTCGGCGGCGCCCTCGTCCTCGGACTGTTCCGGCACGACCTGAGCCGCCGCGACCGGCGGCTGCTGCTGGCCGCCAATCTCGCCGTCCTCGGCCTCCTGGCCACCGCGGCCGCGCACGTCGACGACTTCGAGCGCGCGGCCCGGCGCGCGGTGTACGGCAAGGACGTACGGGTCGCGCTGCAGACCGACGTGCAAGAGGTGGTCCTCACCGGCGGCAGGGACGGCCGCCCGCTCGCCCTCTTCCTCGACGGCCGCCTGCGCATCAGCGGCCACGACGAACAGCGCTACCACCGGGCGCTCGTCCGCCCGGCCATGGACGCCGGACCCCACGCCCGCGTCCTCGTCCTCGGCGGCGGCGACGGCCTCGCCGCCCGCGAGGTGCTCCGCCACGAGGACGTCCGCCGGGTGGACATCGTCGAACTCGACCCGGGCGTGGTGCGTCTGGCCCGCACGGACCCCGCGCTCTCCGCCCTCAACGGCCACGCCTACGCCGACGACCGTGTCCGCGTCGTCACGGAGGACTCCTTCGCATGGCTGCGCGGCGCCCGTCCGGCCCGGCCGTACGACGTCGTGATCTCGGACCTTCCCGATCCCGGCATCACCGCCAGCACGAAGCTCTACTCGCGGGAGTTCTACGGCCTGGCTCGTGAGGTCCTGGCCCCCGACGGCCGCATGGTGGTGCACGCGGGCCCGGTCGCGTCCCGGCAGCGGATCTTCTGGACGGTCGACGCGACCGTGCGTGCCGCCGGCCTGCGCACCACGCCCTACCGGGTCACCGCCGGCGCCCCGGGCTTCGTCACCGGCCCCGACCGCACGGCCCACACCTCCCGCGCCCCCCACGACTGGGGTTTCGTCCTGGCGACGTGGCCCGGCGCCGCCCGCCCCCCGGCAACGGAGCTCGGCAGCGGGGCCGCCCGGCTCGACCCCGCCGACCGGATGCCGGGCCTGCCACCGTCGACGCTGGTGCACCCGAGGTACACCGGCTGAGCCGGGAGAGGCGTGTGAGGCGGGAGAGGCATACGGGAGGGGAGAGGCATACGGGGTGGAGGAGGCGTTCAGGTCGCATGGGGCCGGGTGGGGCGGAAAACGAGTGAGAACGCGTATGTACGGGTGCGGTGCCGTGTCACGTGGGTAGGCTCGGATTCCATGGAGCATGAGGTGTTCGTTCCGGTTCCCGTCGGCCGCCTCCGGGAGGCGCTGTCCGACCCCGAGCGGGTGGCCCGAGCGGTCCCCGGGCTCCAGCAGGACGCGGGCACCGCACCCGTTGCCGGCCGAATGAAAGTACGGATCGCCGGCCACACCATCACCTACCGCGGCACCCTCAGCGTCACCGCCCGGGACGACGGTTCCTACGCGGTGGAGGGCGACGCCACCGAGGCCCGGGGCAATGGCACCGTGCGGCTCGCCCTGACCCTCCGCCTCACCCCGGCCCCTGACGGCACCACCCTCACCTGTGCGGGCACCGCCACCGCCGACGGCCGTATCACCGAACTCCCGGCCGACTCGGTGTCCTCGGCGGTGACACGGCTGCTCGGAAGGTTCGCGGAGAACCTGGCCACGACGGCCGAGACCGAACCGAAGTCCACGGCCGACACAGACACCGGCACCGAATCCACGGCCGAACCAGCCTCGGAGACCGCGGAAACCGCCGACGAGCACCACGCCCCCGCCGAGTCCGAGCCCGAACCGCCCACCCAGTCCGAGTCCGAGCCCGAACCCCCCGCCTCCGTCTTCGAGACCGACGTCCCGGCCTCCGCCCTGGACCCCTTCGACGAGGAGGACTTCGTCGCCGGGGGCGAGCCGCCCGCGGAGGCCGCGCACGCCCGCCGGACGATGATCGGCCGCAGCGCGGAGGAGGTTGACCACGCGCCGCCCCGCGGCCGCTACGCCCCGGTCCCGGCCCCCGAGCCCGTCTCCGCGAGCGCCACCCTCCGCTGGGCCGCGCCCGCGGCGGCCCTCGCCGTGGCCTCCGCCATCATCGTGAGCCGGGCTCTGCGCAGGCGCCGCTGACGACACCGGCCGCGGGCGGCCAACTCCTCGGCGGGGTCGGCCAGTAGGGTCGAGGGGTGAGTAGCGAAGAGATCACGTTGGCCGCGGGTGACGCGGAGGTGGTGCTCGCACCGGCGAACGGTGGCCGGGTGGCGGGCCTGCGGGTCGGTGGCGCCGAACTGCTGCGGCAGGGCGAGCGGTTCGGGTGCTTCCCGATGGTGCCGTGGTGCGGACGCATCCGCGACGGACGGTTCCGCGACGGCGGCACCGTGCGGCAGATGCCCCTCAACGCCCCGCCGCACGCCATCCACGGCACCACCCGCGAGGGAGCCTGGCGCGTCGCGAGCCACCGCGGCACCGAGGCCGTGCTCACCTACGACCTCGTCGAGCCCTGGCCCTACCCCGGCCGCGTCACCCAGGTGGTGACCCTCACCCCGGACGCCCTCACCCTCACCATGTCCGTCGAGGCGTACGACTCCTCCTTCCCGGCCCAGATCGGCTGGCACCCCTGGTTCAACCGGAGCCTGGACGGCGACGGCGCGGACGTCACGGTCGACTTCACGGCCGCCTGGCAGGAGGAGCGCGGCGCGGACCACCTGCCCACCGGCAACCGCCTCGACCCCCGGCCCGGCCCCTGGGACGACTGCTTCGGCATGCCCGGCGGCGTGGACGTCACCCTCACCTGGCCGGAGCGGCTGGAACTGAAGGTCGCCTCCCGCGAGGAGTGGGTCGTGATCTACGACGAGCAGGCGGAAGCCGTGTGCGTCGAACCCCAGACCGGGCCGCCCGACGGCCTCAACACCCACCCCCGGCTGGTCACCCCCATCGACCCCCTCGAAGCCACGACGACCTGGACCTGGCGCCGCCTGTGAGCGGAGAGCGGGTGCGGGGGCGGATGCCGGGGCGCGCGAGCGGACGCGGGTGCGGGCGTGGGGGCGGGGCGCGCGGGGGCGTATAGCGGGCGTACCGGCCCCCCTTAAGCTGACTGCCATGACTGACGTGGACGTACGTGGATCTTTGCTGCAGCAGATCAAGGACAAGGCCGTGGTGCACGGCAGGGTGACCCTGTCGTCGGGTCTGGAGGCGGACTACTACGTCGACCTGCGCCGCGTCACCCTGGACGGCGAGGCCGCCCCGCTCGTCGGTCAGGTGCTGCTCGACCTGACCGCCGATCTCGACTTCGACGCGGTCGGCGGGCTGACCATGGGCGCCGACCCCGTCGCCGGCGCGATGCTGCACGCGGCCGCCGCGCGGGGCCGCCGGCTGGACGCGTTCGTCGTCCGCAAGGCGGCCAAGGCGCACGGACTGCAGCGGCGCGTGGAGGGGCCGGAGATCAGCGGCCGTCGCGTCCTCGTCGTCGAGGACACCTCCACCACCGGCGGCTCCCCGCTGGCCGCCGTCGAGGCCGTGCGCGAGGCCGGGGCCGAGGTCGTCGCCGTCGCCACCATCGTCGACCGGGCGACCGGGGCCGCCGAGAAGATCGAGAAGGGCGCCGGGGTCCCGTACCTCTTCGCGTTCTCGAAGGACGAGCTGGGCCTGGACTGACCGGCTGCCCGACGGCCGCCGGTACCGGGGGGAACCCCGAGGTCAGGGGTTACCGAAGAGTTCTGGACGCCCTGACCGGAGCATCGGGTCCCGTCTGGAAGGATGGGGCCGACGATGACGTCGCAACCCTAGGTCAGGGACCGTAAGCACAACGCCACCCGCACATACAAGGAGCGGACCATGCCCATCGCAACCCCCGAGGTCTACAACGAGATGCTCGACCGGGCGAAGGCAGGCAAGTTCGCCTACCCGGCCATCAACGTGACCTCGACCCAGACGCTGCACGCCGCGCTGCGGGGCTTCGCGGAGGCGGAGAGCGACGGCATCGTCCAGATCTCGACCGGCGGTGCCGAGTTCCTGGGCGGCCAGTACAGCAAGGACATGGTGACGGGCTCCGTCGCCCTGGCCGAGTTCGCGCACATCGTGGCCGAGAAGTACCCCGTCACGGTCGCGCTGCACACGGACCACTGCCCGAAGGACAAGCTGGACGGCTACGTACGTCCGCTGATCGCGGTGTCGGAGGAGCGGGTCAAGGCCGGCCGCAACCCGCTGTTCCAGTCCCACATGTGGGACGGCTCGGCCGAGACCCTCGCCGACAACCTCTCCATCGCGCAGGAGCTGCTCGCCCGCGCCGCCGCCGCGAAGATCATCCTCGAGGTCGAGATCACCCCGACCGGCGGCGAGGAGGACGGTGTCTCCCACGAGATCAACGACTCCCTCTACACGACGGTCGACGACGCGATCCGCACGGCCGAGGCGCTGGGCCTGGGCGAGAAGGGCCGCTACCTGCTGGCCGCCTCCTTCGGCAACGTCCACGGCGTCTACAAGCCGGGCAACGTCGTCCTGCGCCCCGACCTCCTCAAGGAGCTGAACGAGGGCGTGGCCTCCCGCTTCGGCAAGGAGTCCCCGTTCGACTTCGTCTTCCACGGCGGCTCGGGCTCCACGGAGGAGGAGATCCGCACCGCGCTGGAGAACGGCGTCGTCAAGATGAACATCGACACCGACACCCAGTACGCCTTCACGCGTCCGGTCGCCGCCCACATGTTCCAGAACTACGACGGCGTCCTGAAGGTCGACGGCGAGGTCGGCAACAAGAAGACGTACGACCCCCGCACCTGGGGCAAGCTCGCGGAGGCGTCGATGGCGGCCCGCGTCGTCGAGGCGTGCGGCAACCTGCGCTCCGCCGGCACGAAGATCAAGTAGCCCGACCGGGCCCGGACCGACCCGGGCCCCGGCTCCGGCCGCGTACCACCGCCCCTGCCCGCAGCCGCACACGCGCGGCCGCGGGCAGGGGCGTGTCCATGCCCGCGGCCGGGCGGCTCCCTCTCCCTCTTTGGCGCCGGCTCCGGTCCTCCGTACCGCTCCCGCCCCGGTCCCGCCCCGTCTCCGCACCTGGCCCCGGCGCCCGGCGCGCGGCATGATGCGGACCATGGCCGATGTACGCCTTGCCTCTGCCCAGGGCAAGTGGATCCTGCTGACCACGGTGCTCGGCTCCAGCATGGCCATGCTGGACTCGACGGTCGTCAACGTCGCCCTCCCGCGCATCGGCCTCGACCTGGACGCCGACCTCGCGGCCCTCCAGTGGACCGTCAACGCGTACATGCTGACCCTCGCCGGTCTGATCCTCCTCGGTGGTGCGCTGGGTGACCGTTTCGGCCGTCGCAAGGTGTTCGTCGTGGGCGTGGTGTGGTTCGCCGCGGCCTCGCTGCTGTGCGGCATCGCCCCGAACGGCGGTGTGCTGATCGCCGCCCGCGCCCTGCAGGGCGTCGGCGGCGCCCTGCTCACTCCCGGGTCGCTGGCGCTCATCCAGGCGTCGTTCCACCGCGAGGACCGCGCGAAGGCCGTCGGCCTGTGGTCCGGCTTCGGCGGCATCGGCGCGGCCGTCGGCCCGTTCCTGGGCGGCTGGCTGGTCGACGGCCCCGGCTGGCGCTGGGTCTTCCTCCTGAACGTCCCCCTGGCCCTGCTGTGCGTCCCGATCGCCGTCCGCCACGTACCGGAGTCGGCGGACAGCGGCAGCCACGACCGCGGCTTCGACATCCTGGGCGCGGTGCTCGGCGCCGCGTCCCTCGCGTTCCTCACCTACGCGCTGATCGAGGCCCGGGCGGGCACGCTCGCGGTCGCGGTCACGGCGCTCGCCGGAGTGGTGACGGCCGTGGCCTTCGTCCGCGTCGAACGCCGTCGCCCCGACCCCATGATGCCGCCGGAGATGTTCGCGTCCCGCCAGTTCACGGCGGTCAACATCGTCACCCTCTTCGTGTACGCGGCCTTCGGCGGCTTCTTCTTCCTCGCCGCCCTGCAACTCCAGGTGGTCGCCGGGTACTCCGCTCTCGGCGCCGGCACGGCCCTGCTCCCCATCACCGTCCTGATGCTGTTGCTCTCCGCCCGCGCGGGCGCCCTCGGCGAACGCGTCGGCCCCCGCATCCCCCTCACCGTCGGCCCCCTGCTGTGCACGGCGGGCGTGCTGCTGATGCTGCGCGTGGGCCCCGACGCCGTGTACGCCACCGATGTGCTCCCCGCCCTGCTGGTCATGGGACTCGGCATGGTCACCCTCGTGGCCCCGCTGACCGCCACCGTCCTCGCCTCGGTCTCCACCGACCACGCCGGTGTCGCCAGCGGCATCAACAACGCCGCCGCCAGGGCCGCGGGTCTCCTGGCCGTGGCGGCGCTGCCGCTGATCGCCGGGATGGGCCCGGAGGCCTACCGCTCGCCCACCCAGTTCGACAGCGCGTTCGACAAGGCCATGCTCGCCTGCGCCCTGGCCCTCCTGGCCGCCTCGGCCCTCGCCTACGCCACGGTCCGCCGCCCCACCCCCGACTGCCACCACCCCGAATGCCGCACCCACGGCTGCGTGACGGCTCCGCCGCTGGAGGGCCGGCAGAAGGGCGAGACCGCGCCGGAGTAGCGGGGAGCGAGCGGGAAAGGCGGGTGCGGTGTCCCGGGTCGCGCCGGGGTGGGGTTCGGACCCGGCGAACCACACCCTCCGCATGGGCCAGACTGGAGCCCATGACGATTCACGAAAACCTTCTCGGCGGCCCACCCCCGACCCACCTCCCCGACGCCCCGGAACCCCGCGAGCTCCTCGCGGGCGGCACACCCCCGGCCGACGTCGCCGCCAAGTACCCCACCTCCTCCCTCGCCTGGGCCCAGCTCGCCGACGAGGCGTACGAGCGGGGCAGCGTCGTGGAGTCGTACGCCTACGCCCGTACGGGCTACCACCGCGGCCTGGACGCCCTGCGCCGCAGCGGCTGGAAGGGTCACGGGCCCGTCCCCTGGGAGCACGAGCCGAACCGCGGGTTCCTGCGCGCCCTGCACGCCCTGGCCCGCGCCGCGGGTGACATCGGCGAGCAGGAGGAGTACGAGCGCTGCTCCCAGTTCCTGAAGGACTCCTCCCCGACGGCGGCGCAGACGCTGGGCTGACGCGCTGCACTGATCGAAGGGTTGTTCGGGCAGGTCCGCCTGGTGTGACCAGGCGGACCTTGCGGTGCGGGGGTGGTATCACCGAACATGCGGGTGGGGACCGGGGCCCCCGTGTCGGAATTCGGCAGGGGCGGACCGCTACCCGGAGCACACATCAGGAGACAGCGATGTCCCTCACGGCTCAGCCCCACGAGGCTTCGGAGCCCGAGACCCCGCATCTCGACTTCCAGGGCACGACCCCGTACGAGGACTACGTCCAGGCGGACGTCCTCACCCACCTCCAGCACCCCCTCTCCGACGACCCCGGCGAGATGGTCTTCCTGGTGACCACCCAGGTCATGGAGCTGTGGTTCACCGTCATCGTCCACGAGTGGGAGACCGCGACCGCCGCGATCCGGAACGACGACGTGGCGAGGGCCAGGGACGCGCTCAAGCGTTCCGTACGCGAACTGGAGGCCCTGAACGCCTCCTGGCGCCCGCTCGCCCAGCTCACCCCCGCCCAGTTCAACTCCTATCGCGCCGCCCTCGGCGAGGGCTCGGGCTTCCAGTCGGCGATGTACCGCCGGATGGAGTTCCTGCTCGGCGAGAAGTCCGCCTCGATGCTCGTCCCGCACCGGGGCGCCCCCCGCGTCCACGCCGAGCTGGAGAAGGCGCTGCACGAGCCGAGCCTCTACGACGAGGTGCTGCGGCTGCTGGCCCGCCGCGGCCACGCGATCCCCGAGTCCGTCGTACGCCGTGACGTCTCCCAGCGCTACGAGCCCTCCCCCGAGGTCGAGGAGGCGTGGACCGAGCTGTACTCCGGCGACCCCGACCACGAACTCGCCCGCCTCGGCGAGGCGTTGACCGACGTCGCCGAACTCGTCTGGCGCTGGCGCAACGACCACCTCGTCGCCACCCGCCGCGCGATGGGCTCCAAGGCCGGCACGGGCGGCTCCGCCGGTGTGGCCTGGCTGGAGAAGCGCGCCCGGAAGAACGTCTTCCCCGAGCTGTGGACGGCGCGCTCCCATGTCTGACATCACCGCTTCCCGTACTGAACTGGCCTCGCTGGCACAGGAGTTGGACGCGGCCGACGAACTGTCCGGCCTGCGCTCCCGCTTCGTCCTCGACGACGCCGTGTACCTCGACGGCAACTCGCTCGGCGCGCTGCCGGCGTCGGTCCCCGGACGGCTCACGGACGTCGTCCACCGCGAGTGGGGCGAGCTGCGCATCCGCTCCTGGGACGAGAGCGGCTGGTGGACCGCGCCCGAGCGGATCGGCGACCGTATCGCTCCGCTGGTCGGCGCGGCGCCGGGCCAGATCGTGGTCGGCGACTCCACGAGCGTCAACGTCTTCAAGGCGGTCGTGGCGGCGGTACGGATGGCGGACGAGGACTCCGGCTCCGCCGCCGACCGCCGCGACGAGATCCTGGTCGACGCGACGACGTTCCCGACGGACGGCTACATGGCCGAGTCGGCGGCCCGGATGACCGGCCGTACCCTGCGCCCGGTGACCCCGGCGGAGGTCCCCGCCGCCCTGAGCGACCGTACGGCCGCCGTCCTGCTCAACCACGTCGACTACCGCAGCGGCCGCCTCCACGACCTGCCCGCCCTGACGGCGGCGGTCCACGAGGCCGGCGCGTACGCCGTCTGGGACCTCTGCCACAGCGCGGGCGCCCTCCCCGTGGGCCTGGACGAACACGGGGTCGACCTCGCGATCGGCTGCACCTACAAGTATCTGAACGGCGGCCCCGGCTCCCCGGCCTACCTCTACGTCCGCCGGGACCTGCAGCCCCGTTTCGACTCGCCCCTCCCCGGCTGGACCTCCCACGCCGCCCCCTTCGCCATGCGTCCCGCGTACGAGGCCGCGGCGGGGGCTCCCCGGGGCCGGGTCGGCACGCCCGACATCCTGTCGATGCTGGCCCTGGAGGCGGCGCTCGACGTCTGGTACGGGGGCGGCGACGGCGGTTCCGCCGGGGCCGGGGTGACGACCGGCGCGGTGACGATCGACGCGGTCCGTGCCAAGTCCCTCGCCCTGACGGACTTCTTCCTGCGCTGCGTGGCGGCGTACGTCCCCGAGGGCCGGGTCGAGTCCATCACCCCCCTCGCCCACGCGGAGCGCGGCAGCCAGATCGCCCTGCGCTGCGACGACGCCGGTGACGTCATGAAACGCCTCATCCACCGGGGTGTCATCGGCGACTTCCGCCACCCCGACGTCCTCCGCTTCGGCTTCACCCCGCTCTACGTCACCTTCGCGGACGCGGAGCGCGCGGCGCGCGTGCTGGGGGAGACGCTGGGGGAGGCGGGGTAGCGGCGGAGGTGGGCCGGCGGGGGCGCCCCTGCCGTTCGAGTCCGAGGGTGGTCCGGTCGTTCCGGCGGCGGGGGATCCGCCGCCGGGGCGCCGGTGAGCGGCACCGCTCAGCTCCGACCGGGAGCCGGTGAGCGAGACCTCTCAACCCTCCGGCCCCCTGCCCTTGAGCCCCCGGCCCCGGCAGCTCCGCCCAGCTCTCGGCGCGTGCCTTGCGTCAGCCCGCGCCGCCCCACCCCGGGCTCCTGACCCGGCGTCACATGCCGGTGTCGACGCACGTCACGGGCCTGATACCGTCCCGCCAACGGCAGGCGCCCCCTTCCCAGGAACGCGCCCACCCAAACCCTTCCAAATCCGTTTCACCCGAGAGGTTGGCGCATGCCGGACGACGACGCCGCAGCCCGCGATGCCGCCGAAGAGGCATCCGCCTTCTCGCACCCGCCGGTCGCCCCCGACGCCACCGCGGCCTACGGCGACCACCCCGACCAGGTGATCGACTTCTACGCCCCCCGCACCCCCGACGCGGACGCGGGCCTCGCCCCGGTGGTCGCGGTCCTGCACGGCGGCGCCTGGCGAGCCCCCTACGACCGGCATCACATCACCCCCTTCGCGGACTTCCTCGCCCGCCACGGCTTCGTGGTGGCCAACATCGAGTACCGGCGAGGAAGTTCGATCCCCGCCCAGACCGGCCTCAACGGCACCCCCGCCCCGACGGCGGGCCGCTGGCCGGAGACGTTCGACGACATCGCCGCCGCCCTCGACGCCCTGCCGGACCTCGTCCGCGCGGCCCTGCCGCAGGCGGACCCCCGCCGTACGGTCGTCACCGGCCACTCGGCCGGCGGTCACCTCGCCCTGTGGGCGGCCGCCCGCCATGTACTCCCGCCCGACACGCCCTGGCGCACCTCCGGCCCCGCCCCCCTGCGCGGAGTCGTCGCCCTGGCCCCCATCGCCGACTTCGCCGTGGCCGAGAAGCTGGACGTCTGCGGCGGCGCTGCCGGTCAACTCCTCGGTGGTCAGAGCAAGTTCACCGAGCGCCGCCCCTACGCCGACCCCGCGCTCCTCCTCCCGACCGGCATCGCCACCACCCTCGTACAGGGCCGCTCCGACATCGTCGTCCCCCAGGCCGTCGCCGAGGCGTACGCGGACGCCGCGGCCAGGGCGGGCGAGGTCGTGGGGCTGACGCTGCTGGAGGACGTGGGTCACTTCCCGCTCATCGACCCGGCGGCGGACGCGTGCGCGGTGGTGGTGGAGGAGATCGCCCAACTGGCCTGGTGAACACCCGGCCCTGCCCCGGACCGGGGCACCGCCCCGGCCCCTCCCCGCTGATACCCGTAATACCTGAGAGCTACATGCCAGGTGAGCTCCCTGGCGGGACGCCGACGACGGCCCCCCTTCCTTAGCTTCCTTGCCAGAGCGGTCCGATGACGGGCCGCGTTGGCCGGGCAGGGAAGGGGCGGAAGACATGGGGGGCGCGAGCGCGACCCGGCCGGAGGCGGATCTCCGACCACCCACCGAACCACGCCCCACGGCGCGACCACCGTGGCCGTCCCCCACACCGACGGCGCGTCGGCGTCCCACCTCCGGGCTCCGGCGGTCCTCCTGGTTCCGGCGCCCCGCGACGGCCCGGCTGCGCCGGACGCTGCTCGCCCTCCTGGTGGCGGCGGCCGTGATCGTCCCCGTCTCCGCCGCGGCCAGACCGCGGATTCCGGCCCCGCCCCCGGCACCGCTCGCCCCGCCGACCCCGACGACGCTCCGGTCGACGTACGAGGCCAACCGCGCGAACGCCGCGGAGGCCGCCCGTATGGCCGAGGCTCACGGGGACCGCGGCCGAGCCGCGACCGACCGGTGGCTGGCGGCACCCACCCGCAGGCTCCTGATGTTCGACGGCCGGGGACCCGGGCAGGCCGTGGAGGTCCTGGGCGACCTGCTGACGGCCGACCACACAGCCGTCCTGGTCCCGGGCTCGGACACGAACCTGGACACCTACGACCGCTTCCACGGAGCCGCGCGGTCCCTGTACGACCGCACGGGCCCGGACACGGCGGTGATCGCCTGGCTCGGCTACGAAACGCCCGGCACGATCAGCACGACGGTCCTCACCCCCACCCGAGCCGAGCAGGCGGCCCCCCGCCTGCGCTCGTTCCTGCGCGAACTACGCGCTCTGGTGGGCGACTCCACCAGCCTCACCCTCATCTGCCACTCGTACGGCACGGTCGTCTGCGCCCACGCCGTCACCGGTCTCGACGACGCCGACGGCGTCGACGACATGGCCCTGATCGGCAGCCCCGGCACGGGGGTGGACAGCACGGCCGACCTGCGCACCTCGGCACGCGTATGGGCGGCCCGGGGCACGGACGACTGGATCGGCACGGTGCCCCACACCCGGACCGACCTCTTCGGCACGACCGTCGGTTTCGGCCCCGACCCCACGTCCCCCTCCTTCGGCGCCCGTGTCTTCACCGCGGGCACGGCCGGCCACAGCGACTACTTCACCCCCGGCTCCACCTCCCTCGACAACCTGGCCCGTATCACCCTGGGCACCCGCGCGGAGGTCACCCGTGCGTGACCACATCCGCCCGCTCACGGCATCCCGTACGGCCGCCCGCCGGGCCGTCCGGCGCATCGAGGCCGCCACCCCACCCCACCGGGACCGCGCCGTGGACGCCCTCCGGGCCCTCGCCATACTCGGCGTCATCCTGGGGCACTGGCTGGTCACCGCCCTGGTCGCGGACAGCGGCACGCTCCGCACCACCAGCCCCCTCCAGCACCTTCCCCGACTGGCCCCCGTCTCCTGGCTGTTCCAGACCCTCGCCGTCTTCTTCCTGGCGGGCGGCCACGTGGCCACCAGGAGCCACGCCTCGGCCCGGGCGCGCGGCGTCACCTACCTTCCCTGGCTCCGCGCCCGTCTGGCCCGTCTGTTCCGCCCGGTCGCCGCCCTCCTGACCCTGTGGACGGCGGTCACGATCGCCCTCCTGGCCGCGGGCACCCGCGTCGACACGGTCCACACCCTGGTGAAGCTGGCCCTGTCCCCGCTGTGGTTCCTCCTGGTCTTCGCCGCCCTCACAGCGGCGACACCCCTGCTGACCCGTCTCAACCCGCTCTGGCCCCTGGCCGTCGTCCTGCACGTGGACCTCATCCGTTTCGGCCTCGGCGGCCCCCAGAGCCTCGGCTGGATCAACCTGGCCGCGGGCTGGCTGGTCCCGTACACGCTGGGCGCCGCCTGGACCCGGGGCGAACTGGAGCACCCGCGCGCGGGCTGGACCCTGCTGCTGTCCGGCACGGCGGCGACGGCGGCCCTGGTCCTCTGGGCCGGCTACCCCGCGTCGATGGTCGGTGTCCCCGGGGCAGAGATATCCAACCTGAACCCGCCGACCCTGGCCGCCGTCACCTTCGGCCTGGCCCAGTGCGGTCTGGCGCTCCTGCTGCGCGGTCCGCTCCGTCGCGTCCTGCGGCGCCGGCCACTGACCTGGGCGGCCGTGGCGGTCGTCAACCTCTCGGCGATGACCGTGTTCCTCTGGCACCAGACGGCGATGATGGCGACGACCGCCACCGGTCTGACGGCAGGCCGCCTCCCCGGCCTGCACACCCTTCCCGACGACCTCCTCTGGGTGGCCGCGCGTCTCACCTGGCTGCCGGTGTTCGCCCTGGCGCTGCTGCTCTGCCGGGCGGCCTTCCACAACCACGAGAACCGCAGTCCCCGTACCCCGAACCAGGACACGGACCAGACCGCAGGGACGAGGACGGAGAGCGCGACGGTGACCAACGGGGTGCGACATGCCTAGGGTTGTGCGGATGAACGGGGTGGAGAAGCGGCTGACCAACGGCCTACGGGTGTTGCGTCAGGACCTGTGGAGCGGCAAGCCCCACCCTCTGCCGCCGTCGGTCTGGCTCCGCTGGCTGCCGCACGGGACTGTCTTCCTGGTCGCGTTCGGGACCACGCTGGCCGGCGTCGATCTCATGGCCGACAGATACGGACTGGGCCCGGAGTACAGCCTGCTGTGCGCGGCCGCGCAGGGCGTGGCCGTGTCGCTCGCGCTGTGGTGGCCGGTACCGGCGTGGTGGCTGTCGACCACGGTCATGGTCGTGGCGGCCGTGGGCGCCCGTGCCCACCTGACCGTCAATCCGCCGTCGGACAACGTTCCCTTCTGGCCGTGGAGCGGGCCCGGGATCTTCGCGCACGCCATGCTGCTGTTCCTGCTCGCACTGCGCCTGCCCACCCGCGTGTCCGCCGAGGTGTTGGCCCTCACCGTGCTGCTCACGTATGTCCTCCAGGAAGCCGTCGGCAGCCCGAACCAGGAGCCGTCGGGCGCGCTGGCGCTGGCGATGTTCGCCGGGGTCACCATCCTCGGCGGCGCTCTGCGAGGCCGCCGCGAGGCCCGCACCCAACTCGTCAGACAGACCAGCATCACCGCCGAGGAGCGCGCCCGCCGCACCGTGCTGGAGGAGCGCAGCCGTATCGCGCGCGAGCTGCACGACGTGGTCGCCCACCACATGTCTGTGATCTCCATCCAGGCCCAGGTCGCCCCGCACCTGACGGAGAACCCGTCCGAGGAACTGAAGGAGAACCTCCACGGCATCCGGCAGAACGCGCTGGAGGCCCTCACCGAACTCCGCCGCGTCCTCGGCGTACTGCGCTCCGAATACCCACCGGACGCCGGCCCCGACGATCCGCGGGGGAGAGCGGGCGTCACCGAGGGCACCGCCCCGCACGCCCCGCAGCCCACCCTGGACCGTCTCGATGCGCTCGTCGACAACACCCGCGCGGCGGGCCTCGCGGTCGTCACCGAGATCCACGGAGAGGTACGCCCGCTGCCTCCCGGCGTGGAACTGTCGGCGTATCGCATCGTGCAGGAGGCGCTCAGCAACGCCCTGCGGCACGCGCCGGGTTCGACCGTCCGCGTGGAACTCACCCACTTTCCGCGCGGTCTGCAGGTACGGGTCATCAACTCCCGTCCCGCCCGCGAGGCCCCACCGTCCCCCGGCGCCGGCCACGGGCTGCTCGGCATGCGCGAGCGGGCCGCGATGCTCGGTGGCACCCTCATGGCGACCGAGACCTCCCACGGCGGCTTCGCCGTCGTGGCCTTCCTCCCCCGCGACGGCCACCCCGGCGGCGAGCTCCGGCTCGCACCGGACACGACAGGAGAAACGAGTCCATGACGAGCAGCACCATCCGCGTACTGATCGCCGACGACCAGCAGATGGTCCGGCAGGGCTTCTCGGTGCTGCTCGACACCCAGCCCGACATCGACGTGGTCGGCCAGGCGGTGCACGGCCTCGACGCGATCGACAAGGTCGCCGAACTCGCACCGGACGTCGTCCTGATGGACATCCGCATGCCCGAGCTGGGCGGCATCGAGGCCACCCGGCGCATCACCACCGAGCGCCCGCACATCCAAGTCCTAGTCCTCACCACCTTCGACCTCGACGAGTACGTGTACGAGGCGCTGCGCGCCGGCGCGTCCGGCTTCCTCCTCAAGGACGCCTCCGCCGACCAGCTCGCCGAGGCGGTACGGGTCGTCGCGGCGGGCGACGCCCTGCTCGCGCCCGGTGTCACCCGCCGGCTCATCGCCGAGTTCTCCCGCCTCGGCACCACCCCCCGCGCCCCGCTCAAGGAACGTGTCGGCGACCTGACCGAGAGGGAGACCGAGGTGCTCTCCCTGATCGCGCAGGGCCTGTCCAACGCCGAGATCGCCCAGCGTCTCGTCGTCGCCGAGCAGACCGTGAAGACCCACGTGGGCCGCATCCTGGTCAAACTCGGCCTCCGCGACCGCACCCAGGCAGCGGTCTTCGCCTACGAATCGGGCCTGGTCCGCCCCACGGGTTACTGAGCGGACGACACCACCGGGGACACGCACGCCGCCCGGCGGTACCCGTAGTACCTGAGACGGACCCGGACAGACCCTCCTCACTGGTGACGACGCCGGCCCCGCCCTCCGCCTACCGTTTTCGTGTGACCGAGACGACCCAGACCCAGACGATGCCCTTGCGAGGCGGGGACAAGCCGAGCAGCC
This sequence comes from Streptomyces sp. NPDC057438, assembly GCF_042802995.1. Lineage (NCBI taxonomy): Bacteria > Bacillati > Actinomycetota > Actinomycetes > Kitasatosporales > Streptomycetaceae > Streptomyces > Streptomyces sp. NPDC057438. The sequence continues at coordinate 23,995 of NZ_JBHVDD010000013.1, read as the reverse complement.
CGGAGTTCCGAGTGGCCATGGACGCATGGCGCAGGCTGCGCCAGGACCTGCTCCACGACGGGTTCGCCTATCGGCCGATGCCGCCGATGAAGATGGACGGCCCGTTCACCGGCCGGCTCTCCGGCCGTCTCCGCCAGTACGTGGCCTGGGCCCCGCACGCGGCCGTGGTGGCGGCCGGTCTGCTGTCGATGACGATCGCCGCCTCCTCCGGGGACGGAAGCGGGCTCACCAACGTCCTGGCCGCCGGCTTCGCCCTGTTCCCGGTCCTGCTCACCATGATCAGGCCCGTGGCGGCATTCTGGGCGTCCATGATCGCGGCGCCTCTGACCGCGGTGGGCAGCGGCCTGTGGGACGACTGGCCGTGGACGGCCGGCAGCTTCGCGACCCACCTCGTGGTGATGACGGTCGTGGCCCTGCGCACACGGCCGCGCATAGCCGCCTGGATGTGGGGCCTGACCGCGGCGTACGGAGCCTTCCTGGAGGCCACCATCGGCGGCGGCCACTACGCGGCGAACAACACGGTCCCGCTGCTCGTCGTCTCCGCCATGACCCTGCTGGCAGCCTCCGCCCTGTCCATACGCCGCACGGCCCAGCGCGAGGTGACCGCCCAGCAGACGGTGACCGAGCACGAGCGCTCCCGGCGCACCCTCCTGGAGGAGCGCACCACCATCGCCCGGGAGCTGCACGACGTGGTGGCCCACCACATGTCGGTGGTCGCCATCCAGGCCGAGGCCGCGCCCTACCGCGTGGAGAACCCGCCGCCGGAGCTGGAACAGGCCTTCGCCACCATCCGGGAGAACGCCGTGGCCGCTCTCACCGAGCTGCGCCGTGTCCTCGGTGTGGTCCGCGCCGAGGACTACGAGGCCCCGGACGCCCCCCAGCCCACCCTCGCCGACCTCGACGCCCTGCTCGCCAACGTGCGGGAGGCGGGGCTCACGGTCGACAAGGCGGTCACCGGAGCGGTCCGTGAGCTGCCGCAGGGCGTGGAGCTGTCGGCGTACCGCATCGTGCAGGAGGCCCTCAGCAACACCCTGCGGCACGCGCCCGGCGCCTCGGCCCGCGTGGAGATCGGCTACGTCCTCGGCGGGCTCGGCCTGCGCATAGTCAACGGACCGTCCCAGGACGTGATCCTGGTGAAGTCCCCCCACGGCACGGGTCACGGCCTCACCGGCATGCGCGAGCGCGTCGCGATGCTGAACGGCGAGATGACCACGGGCGGGACGGAGGACGGCGGGTACGAGGTGACGGTGTTCCTGCCGGTCTCCAGTGTGAGCGAGGGCGACGCATGACGATCCGCGTGCTGATTGCCGACGACCAGATGATGGTCCGCGAGGGCTTCTCCGTGCTGCTCAACGCGATGCCGGACATCGGGGTGGTCGGCGAGGCGGTGAACGGCCGGGAGGCGGTCCAGCGGGTCCGGGAGCTGTCGCCCGACGTCGTCCTGATGGACATCCGGATGCCCGAGCTGAACGGCATCGAGGCCACCCGGGAGATCGTGGCGTCGAACGGCGGGGCGAAGGTGCTGGTCCTGACCACGTTCGACCTCGACGAGTACGTCTACCAGGCACTGCGGGCGGGAGCCTCCGGCTTCCTCCTCAAGGACGCCTCGGCCCGCCAACTGGCCGACGGGGTGAGAGTGGTGGCCGCCGGGGAGGCGCTGCTCGCCCCGTCCGTCACCAAGCGGCTGATCACGGAGTTCTCCAAGCTGGTCCAGGCCCCCCGCCCCTCGGCGGCCACCCAGCTGGCGTACGGCGAACTCACCGACCGCGAGACCGAGGTCCTGGTTCTCATCGCTCAGGGCCTGTCCAACTCGGAGATAGCCGAGCGCCTGGTGGTCGCCGAGTCCACGATCAAGACCCATGTGAGCCGGGTCCTGGTGAAGCTGGGTCTGCGGGACCGCACCCAGGCGGCGGTGTTCGCCTACGAGGCGCGGCTGGTCACCCCCGGCTGACGGGCCCCGGGAGCGGGTTCTCCGAGGTCACGTGTCGGTTCCCCCTGGTCATGGGGCCCGCTCGCGGGTTAGCGTCCGGTCATGGCAGCTGCTTCCGATCTCGCTTTCGACCCGTGGGACCCCGACTTCGTGGCCGACCCGTACCCGGCGTACGCGGAGCTGCGGGACCGGGGCAGGGTGCAGTACTTCGAGCCCACGAACCAGTGGCTCGTCCCGCACCACGCGGATGTCTCGGCGCTGCTGCGGGACCGCAGGCTCGGGCGGACGTACCAGCACAGGTTCACTCATGAGGACTTCGGCCGGGTCGCGCCGCCGGCGGAGCACGAGCCGTTCCACACGCTGAACGACCACGGCATGCTCGACCTGGAGCCGCCGGACCACACCCGGATCCGGCGGCTGGTGTCGAAGGCGTTCACACCGCGCACGGTGGAGCGGCTGAAGCCGTATGTGGAGGGGCTGGCCGGTGAGCTGGTCGCCGGGCTGGTCGAGGCCGGTGGCGGCGACCTGCTCACGGATGTCGCGGAGCCGCTGCCGGTGGCGGTGATCGCCGAGATGCTCGGTGTCCCCGATTCGGACCGGGATCAACTGCGGCCGTGGTCGGCGGACATCTGCGGGATGTACGAGCTGAGCCCGTCGCAGGAGACGGCGAAGCGGGCGGTGCGGGCGTCGGTGGAGTTCTCGGAGTTCCTGCGGGAGCTGATCGCGCACCGCAGGGCGGAGCCGGGTGAGGACCTGATCTCGGGCCTGATCGCCGCCCATGACGAGGGCGACCGCCTCACCGAGCAGGAGATGATCTCCACCTGTGTGCTGCTGCTGAACGCGGGCCACGAGGCGACGGTGAACGCCACGGTGAACGGCTGGTGGGCGCTGTTCCGGAACCCGGAGCAGCTGGCGGCGCTGCGCGCGGACCACTCGCTGGTGCCCGGGGCGGTGGAGGAGCTGATGCGGTACGACACCCCGCTGCAGCTGTTCGAGCGGTGGGTGCTGGACGACATCGAGATCGACGGGACGACGGTTCCGCGCGGCGCGGAGATCGCGATGCTGTTCGGCTCGGCCAACCATGACCCGGCCGTGTTCACCGCCCCCGAGAAGCTGGACCTCACTCGCACGGAGAATCCGCACATCTCCTTCAGCGCGGGCATCCACTACTGCATCGGGGCGCCCCTCGCCCGTATCGAACTGGCCGCCTCGATGACGGCTCTCCTGGAGAAGGCCCCGACGCTCACCCTCACGACCGAGCCGACCCGGAAGCCCAACTTCGTGATCCGGGGCCTGGACGGCCTATCCGTCGAGATCTGAGAAGCTCCCACCGCCCGATCCCGATCCTGATCCCGACCTTCGTCGCCGGGCCGCCAGCAGGGCGATCACCAGGCAGACGGCGGCCGGGAGGGCGGCTCCGGCCAGGGCGACGAAGGGGAGTTCGGTGGCGAGGACGGTGTAGTCCATGTCCTCGCCCTCGAAGCCGCCCCGGAGATGGCGGCGCGTGCGGTCCGAGGTGCTCCAGGCGAGCGTCGCGGCCAGCATGCCCACCGCGGACAGCGCACAGCCCCCACACCCCAGGGCACTCTGCCGATCCACCGCCCGGCCCGGTCGCGTCCCCTGTTCCCCTGGCGCCGATTGCCCCGCTCGCCCCGCTGCTTCGGGCTGCTTCGGTTGCTCCATGGCGGACATGAGAGAAGGGACGCGCCCCGGTCGGCTGTGGTTCTCCCGGGCGCCCCGCCCTCAGCCGCTCAGATCCCGCCGCCGCAGCCCCGCCAGACCTCCCGCCACGAGCGCTACCGCGAGCCCGGCCAGTACCAGCACCGGTGTCCATTGCATCTCGCCGCCCGGCAGCTTCGGGAGGTGGCCGAAGGGGGAGAGGTCGAGGACGGCCTGAGGGGCGTCGAGGGCGGGCCCGATCCAGCCGATGAGGAGGACGGCGCCGGCGAGGCCCCAGGCCGCCGGTGCCGCTCGGGGCGCGAGCCCGTACAGCAGGACGGCGCTGCCGCCGATGACCCACACCCCGGCGACCTGGACGAGGCACCCGGCCAGGATCGGGCCGGCCTCCTTGCCGTAGCCGAAGGTGAAACCGAGGCCGGCGAGGAGCATGATCCACACGGTTCCACCGAAGGCGACGGCCAGGTGTCCGGCGGCCCAGCGCAGCCGGCCCACCGCGTTGGCGAGGAGGGGTTCGGCGCGCCCGGAGGTCTCCTCGCCGTGCAGGCGCAGCACCGAGCCGACGATGTACAGCGCGGCGATCAGACCGAGCATGCCGATCATGGAGGCGAGGAAGGCGTTGGTCAGACCGGACTGGCCTCCCATGCGTTCGAAGATCTCGCGGGCGCCCTCGTTGTCGCCGACGAACTCGGCCGTGCCCTCGGTCAGTCCGCCGTAGACGAGCCCGGCGAGGAAGAAGCCGATGCTCCAGCCGAGGACACCGCCGCGCTGCAACCGCCAGGCCAGCGCGCCGGCCGTGGCCAGCCGTCCGGCCGCCGGTCCCGGCCGGGTCGGCAGAAAGCTCATGCCGACGTCCCGCCGCCCGGCGAGTGCGTAGGCCACCGCGCCCTGAAGGACCGTCGCCGCTACGAACAGCAGCAGCACCCACCACCGCTCATCCGCGAACGAACGCTCGTTTTCCAGCCACCCCAGCGGCGACATCCAAGTCAAAAAAGACGAACCTTCGTTCGCGGAAGCGTCACCCGCCGCCCGCAGCACGAACGCCCCGCCCAGCACCCCCGCCGTCAGCCCCCGCGCCAGCCGCGCGCTCTCCGTCAGTTGGGCGACCACCGCCGCCATCGTCGCGAACACCATCCCGACGCCCGCGATCCCCAGCCCGAAGGCCAGCGCACCCGCCGCCCCCTGCCCGGCCAGCCCGAGCGTGACGATGAGCACCAGTCCGCCGTTCGCCACGGCCGCCGTGAGGAGGGCGGCGGTCAAGGACGACCGGCGCCCCACCATCCCCGACGCGACCAGCTCCTGCCGGCCGCTCTCCTCCTCGTCGCGGGTGTGGCGGATGACGACGAGGAGGCTCATGACGGCGGCGAGGAGACCCGCGTAGACGCCGACGCGCCAGGCGGTCAGGGCGCCGAGGGAGTCGTCGTAGACGGGGCCGACCAGGGCGCGCAGGGACGAGTTGGTGGTCATCTGGCGCATGAGGTCGGCGCGTTCGGCGGCGGTGCCGTACAGGCTCTTCAGGCTGTTCGGCATGGAGAGGACCATCAGCCCGGTCACCGCGACCCAGACCGGCACCATCACCCGGTCGCGGCGCAGGGCGAACCGCAACAGCGTGCCCGTGCCGGCCAGTTGGCGCGCCCCGCCGGACCGTACGGCGAACGGGCCGACCGGCTCGGCGGCCGTCCCGGCGGTCATCGCGCGACCACCCCTGCCGCCTCTCCTGCCTCTCCTGCCGTTCCTGTCTCTCCTGCCTCCTCCGCCTGGTAGTGCCGCAGGAACAGTTCCTCCAGCGTCGGCGGCGTCGACGTCAGGGACCGGACGCCGGACTCGGTCAGGGAGCGGAGTACGGCGTTGAGTTTGTCGGTGTCGACCTGGAGGTGGACGCGGTGGCCCTGGACGTCGAGGTCGTGGACGCCGGGGAGGCGGGTGAGGCCGTTCGGCGGGGCGGCGAGTTCGGCGGTGACGGTGGTCCGGGTCAGATGGCGCAGATCGGCGAGGGAGCCGCTCTCGACGGTGACGCCCTTGCGGATGATGCTCACCCGGTCGCACAACTCCTCGACCTCGCTGAGGATGTGGGACGACAGCAGGACCGTACGGCCCCGGTCGCGCTCCTCCCGTACACAGCGCTGGAAGACCTCCTCCATCAGCGGGTCCAGGCCCGAGGTCGGCTCGTCCAGGATGAGGAGGTCCACGTCGGAGGCGAAGGCGGCGACGAGGGCGACCTTCTGCCGGTTGCCCTTGGAGTACGTCCGTCCCTTCTTCGTGGGGTCGAGTTCGAACCGCTCGACGAGATCGGCCCGGCGCCCCGCGTCCAGTCCGCCCCGCAGCCGTCCGTACAGGTCGATGACCTCGCCGCCGGACAGGTTCCGCCACAGGGTCACGTCGCCGGGGACGTACGCGATCCGGCGGTGCACCTCCACCGCGTCCGCCCACGGGTCGCGGCCGAGGACCTGTGCGGCGCCCGAGTCGGCGCGCAGCAGGCCCAGCAGGACACGGATGGCGGTGGACTTTCCGGCGCCGTTGGGGCCGAGGAAGCCGTGGACCTCGCCGGTCTCGACCGTCAGGTCGAGGCCGTCCAGCGCGTGGGTCCGCCCGAAGGACTTGTGCAGTCCCGAGACGGTGATGGCCTTCGTCATGTTCGGAACGTACGCTTACTTCAGAAATTTGTGAAGTTAAGGAAGGGTGCGAATCGCCGGTAGGCTGGTCGGTGCTGTCTGACCAGGGGATATCGAGGAGATACCGAGGGAGTTGATCCAGGGATGACGGAACCGACGGCCGGGGCGGATGCAGGGGTGGATGCCACGGCGGCCGGTGCGGAGGCCCTGGGGCGTGATCCCGAGACGGTCTCCCGTTTCGTCGAGCACTTCGCGGCGCAGCTTGTCGAAGCGGGGATGCAGCGCATGGCGGCCCGGATCTTCGCCGCGCTCCTCGCCTCCGACACCGGCGCGCTGACCTCCGTCGAACTGGGTGAACAGCTGAAGATCAGCCCCGCCGCGGTCTCCGGCGCGGTCCGCTACCTCGCCCAGGTGCACATGGTGTCCCGCGAGCGCGAGCCGGGTTCACGGCGCGAGCGATACCGCGTCCACAGCGACCAGTGGTACGAGGCCCTCACCAACCGCGAGGCCATCATCAAGCGCTGGGAGGAGGCGCTGCGCGAGGGGGTCGTCAGCCTGGGCCCCGACAGCCCGGCAGGACGCCGACTCGCCGAGACCCTCGCCTTCTTCGAGTTCATCGAGACCGAACTCGAAGAGATGATGGACCGCTGGCGCGTCCACCGCGACGAGAAGTTCGGCCGGGGCTGACCGGCTCCCGGCGCCCAGCTCCCGGCGCCCGTGACCGATGGCTGGAGGCCAAGGTTAAGGCCAAGGCCAAAGCCGAGGCCGAGGCTCAAGATGATCTCCGGTCGCCGTGGGAGCGACGCCGGTCGAAGGCCGCTGCCGAGCTCCACCTTGAGGGACACGGGGCTCTCCACGGCGGTCCCGACGCGGCCCGTTGCCCCTTGACGCAGAACCGGTTGCCTTCCGGGCCGGCCTGTACGACGTACGGCCGTTCCGCAAGCGGTGGGCTCTGCGCATAGTGCCGCCAGTCGACACGCTGGGCACCCAGAGCCACCAGGCGGTCGACTTCCTCGTCGAGATCGAAGGGATGCGGGGACCCACCTCCGCAGGGCTCTCGCTCACGTCCCTCGCGATGGAGACACCGGGCTCCCCGGCGAGAGGTTCCAGGACGATCCAGTCGTCACCTTCCCTATCGGCAGCCCGGGGCTTCCCCGCGGCCATGGCCGCACTCCGGACACTGCCACATCGGCGGCGAGGCGGTGCGTCAGCCTCCCCGCGTCATACGGCTTCCACGAAACCGCGGCTCGTGGCTTCTTGTGCGGCTTGCCGAATGGCTCTGATGGTGAATTCGGAACGTCTTCGCCGCAACCAGGCGAGGGCGGATGTGGAGGGGGCGAGATCGACGACGTCGATGTATCTGATGCCGGGTCGTGGAAAGTACTCGCGGGCGGCTGCCGGCAGGAAGCACATCGCTTCCCCGGCGGCCACCGTGTGCAGCAGTGATTCCATGTCGGTGACGACCGGCCCGTAGTGAACGCGGCTGCCGTTGGGGCGGGGAACGACCGCCCAGAAGTCCCACCACAGCCGCGGAACCTGCTCGGGCATGTCGACCACCGGAACGCCGTCGAGCTGAGCCAGCGTGAGCCGCGGCAGGGCCGCCAGGGGATGCCCGGCGGAGAGGCAGGCCACTCGCGGCTCGGTGGCCAGGTGGTGCAGTTCGATGTCGTCCGTCACCGGAGGGCGGAGGAAGAACACGTCGGCCTCCTGCTGTGCCAGCGCGGCCATGTGGTCGCCGAATCCGAGGTTGACCAGTTGTACGGTCGTCCCGGGGTGACGGTCTCGCAGCAGGCCGAGTACGGCACGGGTGTGCGCCATGGACGCCTCGGCTCCCATGGTTCCCACGACGAGCCGTCCTGATGTCTGTCGCAGCTGTGCGTCGGCGACGCGCCGCAGCCGGTCGACAGCCGCGACCGCCGCCCGGGCTTCGCGGAGCAACGCCTGCCCTGCCTCGGTGAGAGTGATCGTCCGGCTGGTGCGCTCCACCACGCGCACCCCCAATCGTTTCTCCAGCTCTCTGATCTGCTGACTCAGCGCCGGCTGCGTGATGAAAAGGCGCGCGGCAGCACGCCCGAAATGGAGTTCCTCACTCAGCGTGAGATAGAGCCGAAGCTGATGAATGCTCGGTTCCTTCGATATGGATGCCCCCACGGAGAAGCCCCCTCTCACTCTCCAACTGGCTGCCATAACAGGCGCCTTATCGATCACCAGGCATCATGCGCTCCGGATTCGATGACATTCCTGTGTCGACCGTGTGATAGTCGACGGGCGGCCAGGTGATCAGTCTGATGGCGGTGGGGACCGTGGGCCAGGCCCGCCCCATGGAAGCCATAATGATCGGCGTGAGCTCCGGAGCAGTGAAGGGTCGGGCTCACGTCCAGAACATCGGCTGGTTGGCACCGCAATCCGATGCCATCATCACCCTGGGTACCACACGTGAGACCCGCAACCTGGAAGCCATCCGCATCTGGCTCTGATCCTCGCTCAGCTCCGGCAGAGTGACGGCCCGTCGAACCGGACATCACGCGACTGCGCCGGAGTCTCGCCCCCGGAGAAGCCTCCCTTTTCGCTCTCCAACCTGCTGCCATAGCAAACGGGTTATCGATCGGCAGGCGTCATGTATTCCTGATTCGATGACAGCCCTGTTCTGGTCATGTGATAGTCGACGACGTCACCTGATCAGTCTGACGGCACCTCGGTTCGGAAGTTCGGAGCAGGGGGTGCCGGTCTGTCTGATGTTCCCTTTCGGCAAGGAGAAGCACATGCGTATGCGTAAGGTCGTATTCGGCTTGTTCGTGGCGCTGGCGGTCGTGCTCGCGGTGGCACCGCTCACCAGCGCTGACAAGACCGAGACCCAGACCGTCGCCAACGGCAGGCCGGGCCCTCTGTAAAGGAGATATCGCCAGCGGAACGGCTGGGTCAGGTTTCCCTTTTCGTGAACAGGCGTTTCTTCCTGGTGCTGTGGCCGACTCCGAAGGCGACGCTACTGCCCGTCCGTTCTCTCCGTCCGGCTCGCCAGGCGTTCGTGGCGCTGCCTCGCCGCCTGGGGGGTCCGGAGGCCGAGGCCGAAGGCGATCTCCGGCCAGGTCATGCCGCGGCCCCGGGCCATGTCGAGGAGGCCGAGCTCCAGTTCGTCCATCTCGCCGCGGGCGAGGGGGATCAGGGTCAGGGCGGCGGTGATGTCGGCGCGGTCGACCTCGGCTTCGCCGTCGTCGAGGAGTGCGGCGCCGCTGAGCAGGAACGAGACCAGCCTGATCGCCTCGTGCGGGCCGAGGACATGGGGGTGGACCTGGCGGCGGCGCTGCCCGTCCGTGGCAGCGTGCCGCTCGGCGATGCGGAACAGGGACGTGTAGACGCGCTGGGCCCGGGCCTCGTCCGCGCTCGGGGGTGAGAAGGGATCGTTGGGCTGCGAAGGTGTGGACGGCATGTGTCCAGCATCAAATGCAAACAACTTGTTGTCAACGGTTTATTTACGCCCCGCTTCTTCCGCTCGCCCTTCCCCTTCCGCATCACCGGCTTTGGCAGCTGGCACGGCTCGGCGCCGCAACCCCCTGCTCGCCGCCCTCGCCGCGCCCTGTGAGCAGCGGGGCTACGAGCGCTTCGAATGGTGGGTGCTCGCCTGGAACGAGCCGCGATCGACTTCTGCAAGTCGCTCGGGGTGGAACTCCTGTGCGAGTGGACGGTGTGCCGGCTCACCGGTGAGCCCCTCACGTCCCTCGCCGCCCAGGCCCCGCCCGTCGTACGCGGCGCTCCCGCCACGGAGAGCGCCGGCCGGCGTGCCTTGCTCGACGTCGCCGGGAACAGTGCACGAGTGGAGTAATCATCAGCTCGTGGCCATGCCGCACGGATTAGCATGGAACGGTCATCCCCAAGGGATGCCTCCGTGCCGGAACCCCGGCTCGATTACGGCGAGCCGGGGTTTCCGCTGGTGCGGTGAGGCCTTTATGCCTCCGCTGTCGGACTCAGTGGTGACCGTGGATCACGCGGAAGCTGCCCACGACCGCCACGCCCTGCAACGGCTGCTGTCCGGCTACCGAGTGGCTGGAGCTGCGCGGGCCGACCGTGGCGACGGGAGCGCCGTTGTCGCAGGTGACCCCGTTGAAGAACTCGACGGTCCGGTCGCTTTCGTTCCGGATGTTGAAGCTGGTGGTGTTGATCGGCGGGACGATCAGGCTGTTCACATTGACCACGGCGATGCAGGAGCCGGGGTCGGCGGAGTAGGACCGCTCGTTGATGTAGATCCGTCCCTCTTCCCGGTTGTCACCCCGTCCCTCGCCGTGGCTCTCACCCCGGCCCTCGCCGCGGCTCTCACCCCGGCTCTCGCCCCTCTTGCCGCCCCAGCTCTCCTTGCCCCCGGAGTCGGACGAGGCGTTCGAGCCGGCCTCGGTGCCGGTGCCGTTGCCGCCGCGCGGGGCGACGGGGGCCGCGTCCTGGACGAGCGAGGTGGTCTTCGGGGCGGACTCCAGAGCGGAGCTGGCGTACGTGACACCTGTGGCGGCCGCGACTGCCACGCCGACGGAGGCGGCGATCACCGTGACTTTACGAGTGCGCAATGCACTTCCCCTTCTCTTCGTTCTCGTCGACAGGACCTGCCGACGAGAACGAACGTAATGAGGGCCATTTCCGCTGTCATGTCGAGAGAGCCAGACCCGGTGTGAAAATAGGGCTGGACGGCCGTATGAATCGTCGCCCCGGAGGGTGATGGTCGGCGCACCTGACGCCACATCAAAATATGGCAATGAGCTGGTGTTTTGATCCGAGCGGGACGTCATTCCGAAAGGCGCTGACGCATCGTCACTCTCATGGGGGTGCCGGTGGGGCCCCCATCTCTGAGCATCCGTCAGTCCTGCGTCGAGAGATGCGTCGCGGGACATGGCTGACGGACTCTCAGAAAGCTTCGGTGCGCGAGGAAATGGCCTTGCGTCCCCTCGCGTGAATTCACCGGAATCGGATCGCCGCATCGGCGTGTCGCGCACTCACCAAGGCATTTCTGTGTCTAAGGTGACCGCCTCTCTGTCGAGGTCGCGGCGTAGGCGACGCACGCCCCCCGCGCGCTCGCCTGAAGGGGTGGAAGCGGGCATATCGCCGGGTGCGCTGGGCAGGTCGCCGTGTCAGCTGTGGCTGGCCCCAGCCGTCCGACACCGTTCCCGGGAATCCGCCCATGCGCCAACTCGCCGTCCTGTCCGCGACCTTCGCCGTCCTCTTCCCCGCCGCCTCCCCGGCGGTCCCGGCCACCGCGCCGGCCGCCCCCGCCGCCGTTCCGCCGGGGCACGTGTACTTCTGGCCCGAGCGCGGTCAGATGGGTCCGGGCGGTGCCTGGGACTACGCGCCGCCCGGCTACCGCGAGGCCGACGCCCGCGTGAAGCGCCACGCGTACTCCTTCGACTCCCACGCCTCCATCAGCGTCTTCGCCATCCACTACAGGTCCGGCGGCGGCTGCCTCTACCGCGAGATCCGCCCCGACGACTACGACGACGACTGGAGCGAGTGGGCGACGAAGTTCGACGGTGTCAGCGACACGCGGATGGGCTGCGAGGCGGGCTGACCGATGGCAACCGCCGAGCGGACGGAGCCCGCGACGAACCCTCGCCGCCGTACGTTCTCCACCGCGCTCCTCGTCTGCGGGCTGCTCCTCGCCGCCGGCGCCACCGCGTGTTCGGCGCCCCCGGCCCCGCCCCGGCTCTCCCCGGACGACGTCATCAAGGCCGCCACACAGCGGCTCACCGACGCCTGCCTGACCGGCCAGGGGCTCACTCCGCCGCGCCCGGGACAGGGCGCGCCCCCGGACGCCGAGCGGGCAAGGGTCGCCGAGGCGCTGTTCGGGGCGGGGCGTACGGAGCTGTCGTTGCGGCTGCCCACCGGATACGTCGTCCGCGCCCACACCGACGGCTGCCTGGCCGCGGCCCAGCGCAGGCTCTACGGCGACCAGAGCCGCTGGTTCCGTGCCTCGACGATCGTCAACAACCTCAGGCCCGAGGCCGACCACACCGACCGCACCCTCGCCGAGGTCCGCGCCGCACACCGTACGGAACTCGCCGAGTGGGCGCGGCTGCGCGCCCGCGCCCTCACCGAAGCCACCCCTCTGATCCGAGCGGCCATGGCAATCCCCCACCCCTGAAGGGAAAAACAGCACAGTGAAGCGCTTCACCGCCCTGTTCTCCGCAGTCCTCCTCTCCGCCGGAGTGGTCCTCGCGTCGTCGGGCTCCGCCCAGGCCGCCGCTTGCGGCAGCGGCAACTTCTGCGTCTGGACGGACGCCAACTTCTCCGGAATGAAGATCGAGTGGCCGGGCGACGACCACTGGTGGGAGAGCAACATCGCCGACGCGGACTCCTCCTGGGCCAACCACGGCATCTCCGGCGCCGGCATCAAGGACCACGTCAAGGTGTACTCCAGCGGCAACCTCGGCGGCCACATGACCATCTGCCTCACCCCCGGCCAGGAGGTCGGCTACAACGGCGCCGCCAACGACGACGGCGACTCCCACACCTGGGCCGCGAGCTGCTGACCCCGTCACCCCGTCAGCCTGAGGGCGCCCGGCACGCACCGGGCGCCCCGCCCCGCCCGGTCTCGCCCACGCCCACGTCCCTACCCCGGCAGCGTCAGCCCCCAGGCGCCCTCCCGTACCGTCCACGTCCGTGTCCGCACCGGCCCCGCCACCAGGGAGTCGGCCCGGTAGCGGAAGTCCGGGCCCGACACGGTCACCCGGTGGCCGACCGCGTGCAGCGGGGACGCCTCGGCGCCCACCGACACCGGCCGGATCTCGACGTCGGCGCCGCCGTCCGTGCCCGGCGTGATCGACACGGTCTCCACAGGCTGGTCGAGGTCGACGAGCAGGACACCGTCCACCTCCACCCGCAGCCGTGAGGGCCCTCCACCGCTCCCGGCGGCGACCCGTATGCGGGCCGGCCGCAGCGGACGGGACAGCCGGGCGGGCCGCGCCTGCCGCGTCGACAACGTACGGGCGAGGGACTGGGGCCAGGCGCGCAGCCAGTGGGGGGAGCCGGGCGGGGAACCGTCGTCCGCCGGCCCCTCTTCCACCGGCCCTCCTTCCGTCCCCGGGCCCCTGTCCGCTCCCGTGCCCGCAGCCGCGCCGGTGCCCGTCCACGGGCCCGCTCCTCCGCCCGGGCGCCCGGGCCGCCCCGGACGCCCCTTGCCCGTCCCCAGCCCCGTCCCCGCTCCGGCACCCGGGCCGGTGTCCCCGGCCGAGGTGCCCTCCCTGCCCTCCGTCCTGTCCGTCCGGTGCGGAGCGGACGTGCCCGGCAGGACCGGGATGCGCAGCGTGCCCAGCACCACCCCGTCGCTGTCGTCGACGAGCAGATCAAGCCGCCGTTCGACGCCGTCGAGGGCGGCGCGCGCCGCCGCGACCGCGCCGGTGGGCACGCCGAGGGAGTGGGCCAGACCCAGGGCGGAGCCGACGGGGACCAGGGAGAGGGCACACGCCCCCAGCTCCCGCCGGCGGTGCAGCAGTGCCACCGCCCGCAGCAGCGCGCGGTCGTCGCCGACCACCACCGGCCGTCGCGCACCACGTCGGACGAGTGCCCGCGCGAATTCCTCGGGCCCTTCGGGAAGACACACTTTCGTGCTCGCCGCACCCGCGCTGAGCACGTCTTTCGCGATCCGTACGGCCTCGCCGTCCGTGCGACGGGCGAGGGGGTCGATGACCACGAGGAGCTGGTCGGGAGTCGCCACCTCGGTCCTGCCTCGCTTCCTCGGGTAGCATCTTTGTGCAAGAGCCCCTTGCGCTATTGCGCCAGGGGCTTCGTCTATTCCGGGGCATCCGGGTCCTACAGGTGCGACCAACGGCGGTCGCGGTGCACGCGATGGATATGAGCCACCGCGTACGCCCCCGACCTTGGACATGCCCCGCCCGGAAGGGGTGTACGCGCGTGCCCGCACTTGTGCTGCTCGGTGCTCAGTGGGGTGACGAAGGCAAGGGAAAGGCGACGGACCTGCTAGGTGGGTCCGTCGACTATGTGGTGCGCTACCAGGGCGGCAACAACGCCGGCCACACGGTAGTCGTGGGTGACCAGAAGTACGCCCTCCACCTCCTCCCTTCCGGGATCCTCACTCCGGAGTGCACTCCGGTCATCGGTAACGGTGTCGTCGTCGACCCGTCGGTCCTGCTCTCCGAGCTGAGCGGTCTGAACGAGCGCGGCGTCGACACGTCCAAGCTCCTGCTCAGCGGCAACGCCCACATCATCACGCCGTACAACGTGACCCTCGACAAGGTCACCGAGCGCTTCCTCGGCAAGCGCAAGATCGGCACGACGGGGCGGGGCATCGGCCCGACCTACGCGGACAAGATCAACCGCGTTGGCATCCGCGTCCAGGACCTCTACGACGAGTCGATCCTCACGCAGAAGGTCGAGGCGGCCCTCGACGTCAAGAACCAGGTCCTCACCAAGCTCTTCAACCGCCGGGCCATCTCCACCGACCAGGTCGTCGAGGAACTGCTCGTCTACGCGGACAAGCTCGCCCCGTACGTCACCGACACGGTCCTGGTCCTCAACCAGGCCCTGGAGGAGAACAAGGTCGTCCTCTTCGAGGGCGGGCAGGGCACGCTCCTCGACATCGACCACGGGACGTACCCGTTCGTCACCTCGTCCAACCCCACCGCGGGCGGCGCCTGCACGGGCACGGGCGTCGGGCCGACGAAGATCAGCCGGGTCATCGGCATCCTCAAGGCGTACACGACCCGGGTCGGTGCGGGCCCGTTCCCGACCGAGCTGTTCGACGAGGACGGCGAGGCGCTGCGCCGCATCGGCGGCGAGCGGGGCGTGACCACGGGCCGCGACCGCCGCTGCGGCTGGTTCGACGCGGTGATCGCCCGCTACGCGACCCGTGTGAACGGCCTGACGGATTTCTTCCTCACCAAGCTCGACGTCCTCACCGGCTGGGAGCAGATCCCGGTCTGCGTCGCGTACGAGATCGACGGCAAGCGTGTCGAGGAACTTCCCTACTCGCAGTCCGACTTCCACCACGCGAAGCCGATCTACGAGAACCTGCCTGGCTGGTCCGAGGACATCTCCTCGGCCAAGTCCTTCTCCGACCTGCCGAAGAACGCCCAGGCGTACGTGAAGGCGCTGGAGGAGATGTCCGGCGCGCCGATCTCCGCGATCGGTGTCGGTCCGGGCCGCGACGAGACGATCGAGATCAACTCGTTCATCTAGCGGTTCGCGTGGGGCGGCGACCCACGGGCGACGCACCTCGGGCCGGGCACGCGCACGTGTGCCCGGCCCGACGTGCGTCGGCCCGACCCTGCGCGGCGTCGGGCCGATCCGGCCGGGCCGAGTGTACGTACCGGGCATATCCTGATATGGGGCGCGATCCGCGCTCGTCACACGGCCGGAGGGAAGGTGAGTGCGATGCGCATACTCTTCAAGGCACGCTTCGACACCGAGAAGTCGAACGAGGCCATCCGGAACGGCACGCTGGGGAAGCTGATGCAGGCTTCCATGGAGCAGGTCAAGCCGGAGGCGGCCTACTTCACGACCGACCAGGGGCAGCGCACCTGTTACATGGTCTTCGACATGCAGGACAGCTCCCAGATGCCGGCGATCGCCGAGCCGTTCTTCCTCGAGATGGGCGCCGAGGTCACCTATACCCCGGTCATGAACCCCGAGGACCTGCAGAAGGGGCTCTCGGCACTGGGACGCTGATCCTCAGCTGAACACGATCATCGATCCCTGCGCCAGACTCCGGGTCGCCGCCGCGTGCAGCCCCAGCCAGACGTGCCGTTCGCGGGCGAACGGGCTGGGATCGTAGGGCGCCGGAACGGCCGGCTCCTCCAACTCCGTGGGCGCGAGCGGCGCCTCGGGGCGGGCCGGCGGGTTCGCCGGGTCGATGCCGATGGCCGCGGCCACGAACTCCAGTTCCCGCAGCAGACCCTGGGACGAGCCCAGGGGACCGCCCCCGGCGAGGAGTTCGTCGCTGGACAGGGGCTGCGGGAAGTCGACCGGGACGTAGGCGCCGGCGTGGTCGTAGTGCCAGACCAGATGGGACTGCTGGGCCGTGGTCTCGAACATCTCCAGCAACTGCTCGTAGTCACCGCCCAGCGCGTCCACCGGGGTCACCTCCAGCCCGCAGACCTGGAGCAGATAGGCCCGGCGCAGGAAGTGCAGCGCGTCGTAGTCGAAACCCGCGACCGGGGCGACCTCCCCGGTCAGCCCGGGCATGTACTGGTACACCGGGACCGGCGGCAGCCCGGACTCTCCCAGCAGCTTGTTGTAGAGCGCGAGTTCCTCGGCGAAGGGATTGTCGGGCGTGTGGCACAGCACGTCGACGAGCGGGACCAACCAGAGGTCACAGGCCAAAAGAGAACTCCTCGGTCATCCGGCACGCACACGGACGGTGAAGACGTGTTCGCGTACGGCGCACAGTGGTCAGGGAAGCGTAGTCGCTGAACGTGGCTTCGGTCCCCTGCGTGAAGGTCCCATACCCACACTCCGGCCACCCACTTACCCGGTCGCCCGACGAGCTTGTCGGCGGCCTCGCGCAACCGCTCGTCGTACGGCTGCGGACGCGGGACCCACGCGGGCGCCTTGGCCTTGTGTCCACAGCCGTACGGTCCGGTGGACGGAACGGGCCCGCAGGACGGCGAGTTCACCGAGGACCCGGGCGTAGTCGCCCGGCCGTATCTTCGAACCGGGCTGGTGGGACCAGCGGACGGGGACCTCGGCGACGGGCCAGCCGCTGCGGCGGAAGTACCGCAGGATCTCCACGTCGATGCCGAACCCGTCGAGCCGGGAGGCGGCGAACGCCTCGCGGGCGCGGTCGCCGTCGAACAGTTTGAAACCGCACTGGGTGTCGCGGATGCCGGGCACCGCCACCCCGCGTATGAGCAGGTTGCCGGCCCGCCCGAGCGCCTCGCGCAGCCGGTGCTGATGGCGCTCGACGGTCGCGCCGGGTGCCTCGCGCGAGCCGATCGCTGCCGTGCACCCGTCGGAGAGCGCCTTGTCGAGCCGCTCCAGCTCGTCTATGGGCGCGGCGAGGTCGGCGTCCGTGAGCAGAACCCGGCGGCCGTGCGAGGCGAGGACGCCGAGCCGCAGGGCGTGCCCCTTGCCCCGGTTGCGGAGCCCGCCGGAGACGAGCCGGACCCGGACGTCGCGGGCGGTGACGGCGGCCACGACCGCGGCCGTGCCGTCCGTCGACCCGTCGTCGACGACGATGACCTCCCAGGCGGCCCCGGCCTCGGTGGCCGTGAGGTGGGCGACGATCGCGTCGAGGGTGGGGGTGAGGCGCTCCTTCTCGTTGTAGGCGGGGACGACGACGGAGAGATCGACACCCGTCTGTTCGCAGCCCGCCTTCAGAAGCTTGCGTGGCTGCCCGTCGCCCGCCGTCCGGGCGGTGCGTGCCTGCTCGTCGCCCGCTGTCTGTGCCGTCTGTGCCTGTTCGTCGCCCGCCGTCCGGGCGGTGCGCGCCTGTTCATCGCCTGCCGTCCGGGCCGTGGTCATCGGTCCGCCACCCGCATCGGGGACCGTGCTCATCCGTCCGCCAGGCGTTCCACCAGCGTCAGGGACCGCTCGTCGTACCCGGCGATGATCTCCTGCGCGGACTGCGCGTCGCGGCGGGTGAGGGCGTCGACGAGGTCGGGGTGGTCGGCCCACAGCCGGCCCTTGAGATCGTCCGTCCAGTCGCTTCCCTGGCGCAGGTGCTGGACCGCGCACACCCAGGCCTGGACGCGAAGCCGGTGCAGGAAGTCGGTGAGGTACGGGTTGCCGAACAGGGCGCTCAGCTCGCGCCAGAACCGCAGGTCGTAGCCGATCAGGATGTCCAGATCCCCGGCGGTCGCGGCCCGCCGCGCCTCCTCGCCGCGCCGCCGGACCCCGGCGAGCGCGGCGGCCGTACGGGGATCGACCTCGCGGTTGCCGAGCCGCCGGAACATGCCCTCGGTGACCAGGATGCGGGCCTCGACCATGTTCCGGTAGTCGGTCACGGAGTACGCGTGGACTTCGAAGCCCCGGTGCTGCACGGCGTCCAGCAGCCCCTGCGCGGACAGGTCCACCAGCGCCTCGCGCACGGGCGTCGCCGACACCCCGTACTGCTCGGCGATCTCCTTGACCGTGAACTCCTGCCCCGGCTTCAGCCGTCCGGCCAGCACCTCGTCACGGAGCGCGTCCGCGAGCTGTTGCCGCAGGGTGCTACGGGTCACGGCGCCATTGCCGCCGGTGCCGGTGCCGGGCATCGTGGTCTGGATCCCCCATCCGCGTACGCGTACGCAAGCTGTGTGTGCTCTCCGAGTTCTCTTACGAGCACGTCACCTTACGCGTTCGGCTTCGGGGGAGGAGTTTTCGCCCTTCCGCTCAGACTCCGCCCGGCACCGGGGAGGACGGCGGCCTCACCCGGTGTGCTCGTCCGCCACGGACAGGGCCGCGTCGAGGGCGGCGAGCCCCTCCTTGAACTCGGTCTCCGTGATGTTGCACGGGGGGACGACATGGGTGCGGTTCATGTTGATGAACGGCCACAACCCGTGGGCCTTGGCCGCGGCGCCGAGGGCGAGCATGGGGGCGTTCGCCTCGCCGGTGGCGTT
Source organism: Streptomyces sp. NPDC057438 (assembly GCF_042802995.1). NCBI lineage: Bacteria > Bacillati > Actinomycetota > Actinomycetes > Kitasatosporales > Streptomycetaceae > Streptomyces > Streptomyces sp. NPDC057438. The sequence continues at coordinate 5,246 of NZ_JBHVDD010000013.1, read as the reverse complement.
GTAGGGGACGAGGGGTTCGCGGGTCTCCTTGTTCCGCACCAGCTCCAGCGCCCAGAACATGCCGGCGCCGCGCACCTCGCCCACCGAGGGGTGGCGCTCGGCGAGTTCGCGCAGGGCGGGCTCGACGACCGAGGCGCCGAGACGGGCCGCGTGGGTGACCACGCCTTCCTCCTCCATGACGGTGATCGTCGCGACGGCGGCGGCGCAGGCCAGTGGGTGTCCCGAGTACGTGAGACCGCCGGGGTAGGGGCGCCGGGCGAACGTCTCGGCGATCGCGGGGGAGATGGCGACGCCGCCGAGGGGGACGTAACCCGAGTTCACGCCCTTGGCGAAGGTCATCAGATCGGGGACGACGCCGAAGAGGTCGGCGGCGAACCAGGTGCCCGTCCGCCCGAAGCCCGCCATGACCTCGTCCAGGACGAACACGATCCCGTACTTGTCGCAGAGCTCGCGGACCCCGGCCAGATAGCCGGGCGGCGGGACCATGATCCCGGCCGTACCCGGGATCGTCTCCAGGATGATCGCGGCGATGGTCGACGGCCCCTCGAAGGTGATCGTCGTCTCCAGGTGCTCAAGGGCTCGCGCGCACTCGACCTCCTCACTCTCCGCGTGGAAACGGGACCGGTAGAGGAACGGCGCCCAGAAGTGCACGACCCCCGCCGTGCCGGTGTCGGAGGCCCAGCGGCGCGGGTCGCCCGTGAGGTTCACGGCCTGCTGGGTGCCGCCGTGGTACGAGCGGTACGCGGCCAGCACCTTGGGGCGGCCGGTGTGCAGCCGGGCCATGCGGACGGCGTGCTCGACGGCGTCGGCGCCGCCGTTGGTGAAGAAGATCTTGTCCAGGTCGCCGGGGGTGCGCTCGGCGATCAGCCGGGCCGCCTCCGAGCGGGCCTCGACGGCGAACGCTGGGGCGAAGGTCGTCATCGTCGCGGCCTGCTCCTGGATCGCCGCGACGACCTTCGGGTGCTGGTAGCCGATGTTCGTGTAGACGAGGCCGCTGGTGAAGTCGAGGTAGCGCCTGCCGTCGTAGTCCCAGAAGTACGAGCCCTCCGCGCCGGCGACGGCGAGCGGGTCGATGAGCTCCTGCGCGGACCAGGAGTGGAAGACGTGCGCACGGTCCGCGGCCTTCACCGCGGCGCCGGCCTGGGGGTTCGGCTGAGGGGTCATGGGGGCGAGGGTAGAGGGCGGGGAGGGGGAGGGGACATCGGCGACGTGTATGGGGCGGGCTCCCACCGCACGACACAGTGTCGCCCTTCGCGTCGACGTTCCTGTGCGGGTGGGCGGTGCTTCGCGCGCAGCTCCTCGAGCCCCTGGAAGCCGGGGCCGCGCCGCGCCGGGATGGCTTTCCAGGCCCGTAGGGCCTGGCTTTTCAAGCCCCGCAGGGCCGGGCCTTTTCAGAGGCGCAGGGTTCAGAGGCGCAGGGTCTGGTTCTTCACAGGCGCGGGGCCTGGCTTTTCAGGGGCGCGGGGAACTGCGCGAGAAGCCCCACCGGCCCGCGAACGGCACCCTGTCCATTCCACCTCCCCTTCATTGACAACATGCTGTCGACATGGCAGCATGTTGTCATCAAGGGGTCGAGGACTTCAGGAGGAGCCGTGACCGAGCACAAGCCTGTTCATCTGGCCGTGTACGACACCTACGCCGACTGGGAGACCGGCCACACCACCGCCTGGCTCGCCCGGGCCGGCCGGCGGATCCAGACGGTCGGGGTCGGCCTCGATCCCGTGCGGACGCTCGCGGGCGTGCGCATCCAGCCCGACCGCGTCCTCGGTGAACTGCGGCCCGAGGACAGCTCGTTGCTGATCCTCACCGGCGCGGACCTGTGGGACACCGGCGACGATCTGGCGCCGTTCGCCCGGAAGGCGAGGGAGTTCCTGGAGGCCGGCGTGCCGGTCGCGGCGATCTGCGGGGCGACCGCCGGGCTCGCGAGGGAGGGTCTGCTGGACGACCGGGACCACACCAGCGCGGCGCCCTTCTACCTGGCGGCCACCGGATACCAGGGCGGCGGCCGGTACGTGGAGGCGGACGCCGTCACCGACGGGACGCTCGTCACCGCCGGACCCACCGAACCCGTCGCCCTCGCCCGCGAGGTCTTCCGCCTCCTCGGTGTCTACGAGGGCGAGGTCCTCGACGCCTGGTACCGCCTCTTCCACGACTCGGACGCGGAGGCGTACGCCGTCCTGGAGGCGGCGGGACGGTGAGCCGCGACCAGCAGGACCTGCTCAGCCGCACGGCCGTCGGGATCTTCCGGCTGAACGGCCAGTTCCTCTCCGTGGCCGACGAGTTGACGCGCCCGGCCGGGCTGACGGCCGCCTGGTGGCAGGTGCTGGGCGCGGTGCTGCCCGAGCCGCTGCCGGTCGCCGGGGTCGCCAGGGCCATGGGTGTCACCCGGCAGGGCGTCCAGCGGATCGCCGACCTCCTCGTCGGGCGGGGCCTCGCCGAGTACGTGCCGAACCCGGCCCACCGCCGCGCCAAGCTCCTCGCCCCCACCCCGGCCGGCCGTGCCGCCATCGACCTGGTCGAACCCGGCCACGCGGCCCTGGCCGCACGCCTCGCGCGGGAGCTGGGGGAGGAGGAGTTCGCGGAGACCGTACGGGTGCTCGAACGGCTGTCGGGCGCCCTCGACCGTCTCGCCACGTCACCGGGGGCCGACGCGGCCCCGGCCGCTGTTATGGAACCGTAGACACCGCTCCATCCGCCTCCCCGTGCGGCCACACTACGATCGGTCCGTTGCGCACGTACACGACGTACCCGTACGTACGCGTACACATCTGCAGGGGGAGACGGGGGACGGTGGCCATGGAGAAGCTCGGGCCTGGGGATCCGCAGCGCATCGGGGCGTACCGGCTGCTGGCGCGGCTCGGGTCGGGCGGCATGGGCAACGTGTACCTGGCCCGGTCCGAGCGCGGCCGTACCGTCGCCGTGAAGCTGGTCCGCCAGGAGCTGGCGGAACAGGAGGAGTTCCGCGCCCGGTTCCGGCAGGAGGTGCGGGCGGCACGGCAGGTGGGCGGGTACTGGACCGCGCCGGTCCTGGACGCGGACACCGAGGCGGGCGTCCCGTGGGTCGCCACCGGGTACGTCGCCGGCCCGTCCCTGCAGTCCGTGGTCGGACGGGACCACGGGGCGCTGCCCGAGCGGTCCGTACGGATCCTCGCGGCGGGCCTCGCGCACGCGCTGGAGGACATCCACGCGGCGGGCCTCATCCACCGCGACCTCAAGCCGTCCAACGTGCTGGTGACCATCGACGGGCCGCGCGTCATCGACTTCGGCATCGCGCGGGCGCTGGAGACCGTCACGGACGGCGGGCTCACGCGCACCGGCGCGCTCGTCGGTTCACCCGGCTTCATGGCCCCCGAGCAGGTGCGCGGCGACCGCATCACCCCCGCCTGCGACGTCTTCTGCCTCGGTTCCGTCCTCTCCTACGCCGCCACCGGCACCCTCCCCTTCGGTGCCGCCAACTCCGGCGTCCACGCCCTGATGTTCCGCATCGCCGAGGAGGAACCGGATCTGGCGGGGCTGCCGGAGGGGCTGTACGACATCGTCCGCGAGTGCCTGCGCAAGGACCCCGCCGCCCGCCCGACCCTGGCCCAGATCCTCCAGCGCACCGGCGCCGAGGACACGGTCTTCGCGGGCCGGTCGCGGGATCCCTGGCTGCCGAGCGCCCTGGTGGCCCAACTCGGGCGCCACGCGGTCCAGTTGCTGGACGCGGAGGATCCGGAGGAGTCGGCGGGCGGTACGGGAGAGGCGCCGGGAGGTGCCGACGGTGCCGCTCGTGCCGACGGCGTCGTGGGGGCCCCGGCGGCCTCGGGTGGCCCGGGCGCGTCAGGCGGCTCGGCGGACGGTGGCGGTCCTGCGGACGGCGGCGGTCCGGGTGCGTCCGATCCCGCCGGGCAGCAGGCCGGGGCCGCCCCCTCGGTCCCGGCGGCCCCCTCGGTCCCGGCGGCCCCCTCGGTCCCGGCCGCTCCCGCGGTCCCGCCGTCGGCTCCGCCCGTGTACCCGCTGGGCGCGCCCGACGCCCCCTACGGCGGGTCCGGCGCCGCCGCGTCCCCCGGCGCCGGTGAGGCGGCGACCCCGCACGGTCATCCGGCCTCCGCGCCCGGGGCGGTACCGCCCTCGCCGGAGGCGCCGGGTGTGACGCCCCTGGACCGGATGCCGACGCGGACCGTGGGGACGGGGGCCGGCTCCCAGCCGCCGCCGCCCGGCGCCCCGCCGGGACCCGCGCCCGCCGGGTACGGCTTCCCGCAGCACCACACCCAGCAGCCCGCCGGCGGATACGGGCAGCAGCCCGTCGCCCCCGGTTACGGCTACCCGCAGAGCGCGCCGTACGGGGCGTACGGGCAGGGTGCGTACGGCGGTGGGCAGGGGGCCGGTGCCGCTCCCGGCGGAGGGCTCGGCCCGACCCCGCCCTACGGGCCGAACCCCGTCTACGGGCCCGGCCCCGGAGCCGCTCCGGGCGGGCAGCCCGAGCCGCCGCGCGGCAGCCGGCGTTCCTCCGTGCTCCTCGTCGCCGTCGCGCTGGTCGTCGCGCTCGGTGCGGGCGGCTCGGTGTACGCGTTGATGAACAAGGACGACAGCGGGGGCAAGGACGACGACGCGAAGGGCGGGGCGACGACGAACGCGCCGGAGACGCCGGGACCGACGTCGCCCGAGCCGACCGATCCGGGGACCTCCCCGGAGGAGACCACCGAGTCGCCCGACGCCGGCTCGGTCCCGGAGGGCTTCCTCGGCACCTGGAGCGCCACGCTGCCCGGCTCCGGCAGCCGCCAACTGGTTCTGCGGCAGGGCGAGGTGGGCGACACGGTGCTCTCCCTGACCGCGGACGGCCCGCTCGAAGGGGGCGGCACGTACCACTGCGTGTTCGAGGCGGCGCTGACGGACGAACCGGCCGACGACGGGCCGCTCAGCATCGGCCCCTCCACGGTCACGACCGGCGAACCGGCCACGTCCTGCTCCCCGGGCGCCGCCACCACGGTCACCCTCCTGCCGGACGGGCGACTCCGCCGCGTCGACACGGCGGGCAAGTCGGTGACCTACACGAAGTCGGACTGAGCGGCTGCCTCCGGCTCGCTGCGGGTGGGGTGCGCTGTCGGGTGCGGGTGCGGGTGCGGGTGCGGGTGTGTGGTGCTTCTCGCGCAGTTCCCCGCGCACCTGAAAGCCCAGGCCCCTGCGGGCCTGGAGACCAGCCCTACGCGGCCTGGAAGGCGACCGGCGGCCTGAAAAGCACGGGGCGCAGCCCCGTGCTTTTCAGG